>NZ_JAMXSJ010000012.1:0-85373 GCF_024124725.1 Halomonas sp. Ps84H-12
GGGCCTCGTCGACGTTGATATCGCTGATGGTCATATCACCGCATAGGTGTGCCGAATGATGCTGTGCACTATGCCAGAAAAATCAGCTGGTTGGCGATACCCCATCCGCAGCCACCTGAATAGTTACATCGATTATTAAGAGCGGCTGGTGTTGTAGATTTCTTCGTTGAGTTCGCCTTCGCTTTTACCTACCAGCGTGGTGACCATCAGATCGCCTGCGACGTTAACACTGGTACGCGCCATATCCAGAATGCGGTCAATACCCGCAACCACGGCAATAGCTTCAAGGGGTAGGCCAATTTGTGCCATCACGATGGAGAGCATAATCAGGCCTGCACCAGGAACGCCTGCAGTACCAATCGAGGCCAGCGTGCCGGTGGCTACGATCATGCCGTAATCCATCATGCTCAAATCAGTGCCGGTCATCTGAGCAATAAATAGCACCACCACGCCTTGATACAGTGCGGTGCCATCCATATTGATGGTGGCGCCTACGGGCAGTACAAAGCCGGACACCCCTTCCGATACGCCCAGGTTTTTCTGTGCGCAGCGAATTGAGACGGGCAGGGTGCCTGCTGAGGAAGCAGAAGAAAACGCCACCACGATGGCATCCAGGCTGCCTTTTAAGTAGCGCACCGGGTTCAAACGTCCCATCAGAGAAATAAAGCCAGAGTAGATAACAAGCACATGTAAAATGCTGGCGAGATAGACCACGCCGATCAGTTTGGCGAGTGGGAGCAAAATTTCTAAGCCATACTGGCCCGATACATGGGCAATCAAACCAAACACCCCGAATGGCGCAAACGCCATCACGAGGCCAGTGAGTTTATACATGGCTTCCGCGAAGCTATCGAAGACCTTCATCACCGGCTCGCCTTTTTCACCGATAAGCGTTAGCGAGATGCCCAAGCCAATGGCAAACACAATGATCTGCATAATGTTGCCATTAGCCAGGGCATCAATCGGATTGCGCGGCACGAGATTAATGAGAATCGACATTAGCGATGGTGCTTCGTTAGCCGAGACTTCAGCGTCGAAACTTAGCCCGACACCCACCCCAGGCTGCAGCAGGGTAGAGAGCACAAGGCCAATGCTGATGGCAAAGGCAGTGGTCACCAAGTAAAGGATAATGGTGCGAGCCCCAATACGGCCCATCTTCTGTGGATCGCGCATGGAGGTAATACCCACCACCAGCGTCGAAAAGACCAGCGGCACAATCAGCATCATAATGGCGTTGATGAAGATGTCGCCCAGTGGCTTAAATACACTCGCTGTTTCGCCGAGCAGTGCGCCTGCCAACACCCCGAGCGCCAAACCTGCCAGGATTTTCTGCCATAGAGCGATACGTCGCCACCAACCAAATTTTTCTTGCGTTGCGGTCTCCTGCATAAACTTTCTCCTTTTCTATAACCCGTTGTTAGTGATTCTTGCTTTAAAGCGGCGGGCACTCTATCACTTTTGGCTAATAAGGGGGAATATGCGTAAGGGTCATGGTGCATACCCGTCAACGACTAAGTTCAGCATGGTGGTGCGCTGCCATAGCCCCAACTCGCGCTTTTGCCTACAATAGACCCCTTTGTCACGGCCTTTGAGAGCCGTGTTTCACTGAATTCTGGCCAAGGGATAACTCATGCTCGATCCGAAACTGCTGCGCGGCGATCTTGATGCAACTGCGCAACAACTGGCCCGCCGGGGCTTCGAACTCGATAAAGCGGCACTGCAGGCGCTAGAGTCGCGCCGTCGTGAGTTGCAAACCCAGACCGAACAGTTGCAGAACGAGCGTAATATGCGCTCCAAAGCGATTGGTAAGGCCAAAGCCAGTGGCGAAGATATCCAGCCGCTGCTGGATGAGGTGAGCGATCTTGGTGACCGTTTGGATGCTGCTAAGCGCGAGCTGGCCGAGGTACAGGCTGAGTGGGATGACGCGATTAGCGGTATTCCCAACCTGCCCCATGAGAGCGTGCCGGAAGGCAAGAACGAAGACGATAACGTGGAGCTGCACCGCTGGGGCACGCCGCGTGAGTTCGACTTTGAGGTGCTGGACCATGTGGATTTGGGTAAGAAGTCCGGCTATCTCGATTTTGAACTGGCGGCCAAGCTGACCGGCGCGCGCTTTGCAGTGATGCGCGGGCCCATCGCTCGCCTGCATCGCGCGCTGGCGCAGTTTATGCTGGATACGCAAACCCAGCAGCACGGCTATGAAGAGTGCTATGTGCCTTACATGGTGAATCGGGATTCGCTGATGGGTACGGGCCAGCTGCCCAAGTTCGGCGAGGATCTGTTCAAGCTGAACGACGAGCGGGAGTACCACCTGATTCCCACCTCAGAAGTCCCGCTGACCAACTTCGTGCGTGATGAGATCGTCGAGCTGGCTGCGCTGCCGATGAAGCTCACGGCGCATACTCCATGTTTCCGTTCGGAAGCTGGCGCTTATGGGCGCGATACCCGTGGCATGATTCGTCAACACCAGTTCGATAAAGTCGAGATGGTGCAAATTGTGGAGCCGGAGAAGAGCTATGAAGCGCTGGAAGAGATGCGCGGCCATGCAGAAGCCATTCTGCAGGCGCTTGAGTTGCCGTATCGGGTGGTGACGCTGTGTACGGGCGACATGGGCTTTGGCGCGGCAAAAACCTACGATTTGGAAGTGTGGCTGCCGAGCCAAAACACCTACCGGGAAATCTCTTCTGTGTCTAACTGCGAAGATTTCCAGGCGCGTCGGATGCAAGCCCGTTACCGCCACCCTGATTCCAAAAAGCCTCAGCTACTGCATACGCTCAATGGTTCGGGTTTAGCAGTAGGGCGCTGCCTGCTGGCGGTGCTCGAAAACCACCAGCAGGCGGATGGGTCGATTACTGTTCCGGCTCCCCTGCAGCCCTATCTAGGCGGCCTCGACCGTCTTGCCCTCTAAGCGCCCACTCGACGTTCACCCCGGCATCGATGCGAATGGTGCCGGGGCGGTAGTCGCTGGCTGAACCGCTGCCCATAGCGTCACTTTCGGCGCGCATGGCCATCATGCGGGGTTGAAAAACCGGCGCTTGGGTCTCTTCAATGTGTTGAACAGGGCCAAGCGTGACATCTAGCGTGCTCGCCATAAGGTCGGCTTTATGGCGGGCTTTTTCTAACGCTTTTGTCAGTGCTTCGTCGGTGGCGGCGTCGCGATCCTGCAGGTCAAACTGCACACCATCTAACGCATTTACACCAGCGCCAATCAAAGCGTCCAGCACATCGCCTAATTGGTCTATATTAGTTAGCTCAACGCTGAAGGGGCGTTCTAAGCGGGTGCGCATCAGCGTCTCTTGTTCGCCGTTGTCGTTGCGCGGGCCTGCGACATGCTCAGGATACACGTTCAGGGAGCCTGCATTGATGGCGCGTTGCTCAATGCCGATCTCTTCCATGGCGGCAATCAGCTCGCTGGCACGCTGCTCAAGCCGCTCGCGGGCGCTGCCCAGGGCTTCGCTATCGGTGTCTTCTAAGGTTGAAACCGCTGGGGTGTTTTCCCACAAACGTGCAGAGAGCGTGGCTTTATCGGGTTCAACTTCCACCCATGACTGCGCCTGAACGTGAAGGCTTGGCGGAGCAGGCGGCGCGGCGTAAGCCATAGGGGTAGTCAATAGGGCAAACAAAGCGCTGCTCACGATGCCGTAGCGGAGGCGTTTAAAGTGTTGCATTGCTGTATTCATAGGTCACTTCCTTGCTAAGAGAGCCAATGAGCAGAGTAGGCTAACTAATATTGTGTATCGCTGTTTGGAAGGAAAGGTTGCCATAAAGTTCGCTGGCAAAGAGTAGACGGAAAACAGTTGCTTTTTGTGGATGACGCTTCGAATTCAAGTTCATTTTAACCTTTTCACTTACTATCCTAGCCTGTTCCTACTTTGTCATGGACGCCTCGCGCCCATGAATTGTGGCTATTTACCCCTTCGGGAGAAAGTCGATGAAGGCAAGCAAGCACTCGCCCAGAGCGTTGTTGTGTTCAGTACTATTGTCCATTCCTCTGTTCGGTCAAGCGGAGACTGTGAATTGGACAAATTGGCTCACTGGCCAGATAAGCAAACATCCGGATGTTATGGCGGCGACAGAGCAGGCGGCAGCCCGGAATCAGGATGCTGAGGCAAGCGAACAACCGCTGTATAACCCGGAGCTGTCTGTTGGAGCAGACAGAACGGGCAGTGACAACAACTTTGTGGCAGGGCTATCACAAACGATCGATTGGTCTGATCAACAGGGTGCGCTAAAGGACAAGGCAAAGCTGATCAGGCTTTCCGCTGAAGCTGATTTGAACGAGGCGGTTTTGGCACAAACGTCCGAGTCGCTGTTTGCGCTTGTCGAGTGGCGCGCGGCGACGCGTGCCGAAGAAATTGCGGAATCCCAGCAACACCGTCTGAATGCCTTGCTGGAGCAGGTTGAGCAACGCCAGCAGGCGGGCGACCTGGGGAGTACCGATGCAGAGTTGCTTTTTTTAAGCCTTTCTCAGCAGCTCAGTGAACTCGCCCAGGCAAAGGCCGCAGTTGATCGAGCAGAAACTCAAGTTAGAGAACGTCTGCCGGACTGGAGGCCTCAGGATGGGGGAATCCCCGGGCACATTTGGCCGGCTCTTGCTTCCAGGGTCGATAACGACAATTTGCTGGATCATCCGTCAATTGCTGCTGCCCGCGCGAGGTGGCAGGTGCTGCGGAGCGAAGCCGAGGTGGTCAGTCGCAGAGCGACGGCATCTCCCACGGTCGGGCTGAGCGGAGGGCGTGATGGCGGTGAGAACCTGGTTGGCCTGACGTTCTCGATCCCTCTGAACGTCCGTAATAACTACAGCGCTGAAACCCGGGCTGCGAATCGACGGGCTCTGGAGGCGGAAGCGCGGTTTCAGGCGCTCTACCGGAAACGACAATATGACCTGGCAGGCGCTCGCGCTTCCTGGAAGCGATACGACACCCAACTCAGCCGATGGACAGAACTCTCCCAGGGGCGTGTACAGCGAAGTGCTGATTTGCTTGAGAAGCAGTGGCAGGTCGGCGACCTCTCCACCTCTGAGTATCTCCAGGCGCTGGGCCAGCGCGCGGAGAGCCTGAAAACCGGTATTGAACTGGAAAAGCAGGCGCAGTTGGGTCTGATTGAGCTCTTGAGCCAGTCTGGCGAACTGATCACCCTCTTCCAATACTAGTCTGGAAACTGGATATTCATTATGAAAAAAACTCTGATTTCTGTATTCGCATTGACGTTGCTTACAGCCCCACTTTCTTTTGTACAGGCAGAGGAAGATGCTCATCAGGAAGCCGGTCATGATCATGCTGCCAGTGGCGACGATCATCAGGAAGTCACCGGTGAGGAGGGCGAGTATAAGGAAGATCATGGTGAAGAAGGTGAGCATGAGGAGGAAGGTGAGCATGAGGAGGAAGGTGATCATGAAGAGGAAGGGGGGCACGGCCACGAAGACAAGAACGGTGGCCATGAAGAAGCGGCCACCGCAAGCATCAATGCCAAACAGAAAGAGCTCGCCGGCATTGAAGTAGCAACCCTTGAGAGCAAGCGCGTTGACTATGAAATCTACGCTCCCGGTGAGCTGCTGACCAACGGCTATACCAGCTATCACGTGTCCCCCCGGGTTGCCTCAGTGGTGCTGCGGCGTCACGTGGAACTGGGTGAGCACGTGACCAAGGGCCAGCCGCTGGTAACCCTGTTCAGTGAGACGGTGGCACAGGCGCAGGCGGATTACAGGAAAGCTTTTCCTGAATGGAAGCGAATCAGCGGGCTGGGTCGTTCCGTGGTTGGCGATCAGCGGTTCAATACAGCGAAAGCCAACATTGAAGCAGCAAGGGCGACTCTGCTTGCTTACGGGCTGAACGATGATGACATTGGTGCGTTGAAGGCCAGCGGGGTGGATAGTCTCGGTGAATACATGCTCAGGGCTCGCGTGGATGGTGCAGTACTGACCGATGAGTTTGAGCAAGGACAAAGAGTTGAGGCTGGCCAGCCGCTGGTGACTCTTGCTGATGAGAGTGAGCTTTGGGTAGAAGCCCATCTGCCAGCAAGCTCCGACATTGTTCTAGAGAAGGGCGCGGAAGCCGAAGTCAGGGCAGCGGGTCGTGTGGGCGTGGCAACGGTGTCCCAGGAAGCCCACACCATTGATCCTGTGACCCGCACGCGGATTGTCAGGCTTGAGCTGGACAATCCTGAAGATCGTTTTCATCCAGGAATGTTCGCAGATGTGTATTTTCGTTTTAAGACCAGCGAGCCGGTGCTTGCCGTGCCGGAGACTGCATTGATGCGTGGCGCGGACGGCGACTGGACGGTCTATGTGGAAGAGGCCGAAGGCGAGTATGAACCCGTGGAAGTGGAACTGGGCCGCTCAATTGGCGGGCTCCGTGAGGTTTCCGGCCTGGCTGCGGGCCAACGAGTCGTTTTGCGGGGCGCATTTTTTGTGGCCTCTGAGATTGCCAAAGGCGGCTTTGATCCGCACAACCACTGATTCCGGGAGCCATTATGTTCAACCGAGTAGTCGACTTGGCGGTTCAGAACCGCCTGTTGGTTCTTATTGCGCTTGCAGTGCTTATCGCCACGGCCGCGTTTCAGATACCAAAACTGAATCTTGATGCTTTCCCCGACGTTACAAACGTCCAGGTCGCTGTTAATACAGAGGCGCCCGGACTTGCGGCTGAGGAAGTCGAGCAGCTGATCACCTATCCCATTGAAGCGGTGATGTATGCGTTGCCGGATGTTGAGGAGGTTCGGTCCATCTCCAAAACCGGGTTGTCTGGTGTCACCGTGGTCTTTAAAGAGGGCACGGATATCTATTTCGCGCGCCAACTGGTTTTCGAGCGGTTGCAGGCCGCGCGGGAGCTGATTCCGGACGGGGTCGGGGTGCCTGAAATGGGGCCGAATACGTCCGGTCTTGGCCAGGTCTACCAGTACTTGCTGATAGCGGACCCGGATTCGGGGTACGACGCAATGGAATTGCGCAGCTTGCACGACTGGCTGGTCAAACTGTTGCTGATACCGGCTGAAGGGGTTACGGAAATCCTGTCGTTTGGCGGAGAGGTCCGCCAGTACCAGGTTAACCTGAACCCGGCGCGAATGCTGTCCTATGACTTATCACAGAACGATGTCATGGAAGCCCTGGAGAACAACAACTCCAATGTTGGGGGCTGGTATATGGGCCGCGGGCAGGAGCAGTTGGTTATTCGCGGTATGGGCTGGCTGGGTAATGGCGAGCAGGGGCTCGAGCAGATCCGTCAGGTGCCCGTTAAAACCAGTGATGGCATTACAGTGACAGTGAACGATGTCGCCGAGGTAGCGCTGGGCACTGAAATTCGCCAGGGTGCGGTAACCATGACCCGGAAGGATGAAGCCGGTCAGGTTGAACAACTGGGTGAAGTGGTTTCTGGCATTGTACTCAAACGAATGGGGGCCAACACAAAAGCCACCATCGACGGCATCGAGGCCCGCATTGATCGCATAAATCAGGCGCTTCCGAGTGGGGTTCGTTTTGAGCCCTATTACAACCAGGCGGATCTGGTGACCAAGGCCGTAGAGACGGTGACCAATGCGCTTCTGTTGGCTTTTGTGTTTATTGCGATCGTGCTTGCCCTGTTCCTGATGAATCTGCGGGCAACAACGCTGGTGCTGCTTTCAATACCGATTTCCATCGGGATTGCCCTGATGATCATGGCCTGGTTCGGTCTCTCGGCCAACCTGATGTCTCTGGGCGGTATTGCTGTGGCAATTGGCATGCTGGTGGATGGCTCTGTTGTTATGGTTGAGAACATTTTCAAGCATCTGACCCATCCCGATGCTGAGCATGACGCCCACCGGAATGAGTTGGCTGAAGGCGACCCCGATCCGCTGGATGCATCGCACGATGATCGTGGCATTGCACTTCGACTGCAGGAAGCGGGCCGGGAAGTGGCGCGGCCGATCTTTTTCGCGACGGCGATTATCCTGGTCGTTTTCATGCCTCTGTTCAGCTTTGAAGGTGTGGAAGCCAAGCTTTTCCAGCCAATGGCGATCAGCATCATGCTGGCCATTGTGTCCGCTGTGATCGTCGCTCTGGTGGTTGTACCCGCGCTGGCGTCATACATGTTCCGTAAGGGTATCCGGGAGCGGGAAAGCTTCATTCTAAAACCCCTGGAAAAGCTCTATCGCATGGGGCTTGCCTGGTCACTGAAGCATAGCCGCGTGGTTGTTGGCGCGGCGGCTGTTCTTGTTGTGCTGGCGGCGCTGGTTGTGCCACGACTCGGCACGGAGTTCGTTCCTGAACTGGAAGAGGGAACGATTAACCTCCGGGTGACCCTGGCCCCTTCATCAAGCCTTGATACGGCGCTTGAAGTGGCGCCAAAACTGGAAGCCATGCTGATGGAATTTCCAGAAGTGACCTACGCGCTGTCCCGGGCGGGCCGACCGGAAATAGGCGGGGATCCGGAGCCCGTTAACAATATAGAGATCTATATTGGCTTAAAACCAACTTCGGAGTGGACCAGCGCCAGTAATCGCTATGAATTGCAGGCCCTGTTTGAGGCGAAGCTCGAACAGCACCCGGGGCTACTGTTTAACTTTTCTCAGCCTATTGCAACTCGGGTTGACGAATTGTTGTCAGGTGTCCGCGCGCAGTTGGCCATCAAACTCTTTGGCCCGGATCTCAAGGTGCTGGCCGAGAAAGGTCAGCAGATCGAAGCGGCGGTCCGAACTGTTCAGGGGACCCGGGACGTGGCCATGGAGCAGATTGCCGGTGAAGCGCAGTTGGTGGTTCAGCCAGACCGTCAGGCAATTTCCCGGTACGGACTCGCCGTGTCTGATGTGATGAGTGTCGTCCGGGACGGACTGGGTGGTGCCGCCGCGGGCCAGATCATCAACGGAAATGAGCGGTACGATATCTATGTGCGCCTGGCCAAACGTTTCCGGGAAGACCGGGATGCCATTGCTGATCTCAGGTTGCAGGCGCCTTCCGGAGCCTGGGTGAGACTCGGTGATGTGGCCGATGTGTCTATTGAGTCTGGCCCGCCCCAGGTGCGCCGCGACGACGTTCAGCGCCGTGTGGTCATTCAGTCCAATGTGCAGGGTCGTGACATGGGCAGTGTGGTTGCCGATATTCAGGATACCATCGCGTCAGAAGTGAACCTTCCCCCCGGCTATTCGGTGGATATTGGTGGTCAGTTTGAAAACCAGCAGCGAGCTCAGAAGCGGTTGACTATCGTGGTTCCTGTATCTCTGGGACTGATTGCGCTGTTGCTCTACTTCGCTTTCAGTTCGGTTGGTCAGGCACTGTTAATCCTTGTCAACGTGCCGCTTGCCGTTATTGGTGGCGTCTTTTCACTCTGGATCTCCGGCCAGTATCTTTCGGTGCCCAGTTCCGTTGGATTTATCACACTGTTTGGTGTGGCGGTGCTTAACGGGGTCGTTATGGTCGAAAGCATCAATCAGCGAATACAGGATGGATTGAACGTGGATACCGCGGTGTTTGAAGGTGCCGTCTCCCGTTTGCGTCCTGTCTTGATGACAGCAATAACCTCGGCGCTCGGTTTGATACCGATGCTGTTGTCGACGGGCGTGGGTGCTGAAATCCAGAAGCCACTGGCCAGCGTGATTGTTGGCGGCCTTATCACCGCAACTTTCCTGACACTCTTTGTTTTGCCGGTTCTGTTCGGTCGCTTTTCAAGAGCCAAGGTGAGTGATATCCAACGGTAAAAAATGGGAGAAGCCGCGCTGCGTCATCGACGGTTGCCTTTCTGGAGGTTTTCTAATCCGGAAGTGGCAGTAGAATGACAATGCTGGCTCCTCCGTTTTTTGAGGTACCCATGTTCATCTGTCCGAGGTTGTCTTCGACAATCTCGGACACGATGGACAATCCGAGCCCAAAACCGGCGACCGTTTCATCCAGCCTGGTACCCCTGTTCATGACAGTGGCTGCCGCCTCGGGAGAAATTCCGGGGCCATCGTCCGCTACTTCTATGGAGAGTCCTGATGACGTGCGGGCGATTGTAACGTCGACGGTTGTCTGGCACCACTTCCCGCCATTTTCGAGTAAATTGCCAAGTAGCTCTGAAAGATCCTGTCGCTCCATTGGCCAGCTGAAGTTTTCAGGTAAGTTGGTGTGGAGGCGAAAAACCGTGTCAGGGAAGATTTTTTCCATAACGGTGATGACACTTGCCGTGATTTCAACCGGCATGCACGTCCGTCCCATCTGTCTGCCTGATATGTCTGCTTTGCTCATCCGGTATTTCAGGGATTTGTCAAGCTCCCGCAAGTTAGAGGCCATAAACACAACATCCTCCCGTGACGGAGGCAAGGTATCGATATCCGACAAAATGGCAAGATTGGCAGAAATAGAGGTTTTGACCAGGTGAGAGAGATCGGAATTCAGGCGGCGGTGGCGGTCCAGCCGCCGGTTTGACAGCTCGAGCAAATCATTGAGCTGCCGGATCAGCGGACGAAACTCTTCCGGCACGTGAGGGTTCAGACGACTTTGTTTCCCGGATTGGAGCCGTCTCAGGTCCTCTTTTATCCTACTGATGGGCTTTAACGTCAGATGTGTGGTGGTTCCAATCAGTGCCAGCAGTATCGCCAGAAGAACGGCCGAGGCACCGAGCAATGTCAGGTGGGCCTTCAGCGGTCGTTCAGAGAGCGCCCCCTCGGTTTCAAGAACGGTGATTGAGGCCAGCTTTCCAGTAGCAGTGAACGTACGTCTAAGCCCAAAAAGCGTGTTCGCGCCCTGCGCTATGTGAATAAAACCCTCGGGCTTATCCACAACGCCCTGCATTTGGCTCAGGTCAAAGTTGTTGCTCGTCAGGACGCTCCCGCCTGCCGTTTCGATGATGATGGCATGCCCCAGAAGCATTTCAAACTGATGGATCATGTTCCTGAGGTCGTCAGTTGTCGGGGACTCGGCTTCAATGATTGCCTGAAAGTTTTCCAGCTCTTTACTCAGGTGTTGTTTCCTGGACTCGTCCGATAGTTGTTTTATCACGTAGGCATGTGAAAAGAATATCAGGGTGAAATAGACGAGGCTGAAAACAGCCCCATACTGAATGGCTGTTCTTCGGATACTCTTTGGAGCTGGCATATGTTGACCTGGTTCGTTCGGGCGTTCAGCCAGTAGGATCTTTTTCGAAGAAGTAGCCCTGGCCACGCAAAGTCTTGATTTTATTGCCCCCTATTATTTTTCTGAGCCTGGCTATATAGACCTGAACAACATTTCTGGTGGGGCATCTTTCTATGTTGTAGAGGGTTTCAACCAGTTCGTCCTGGGAAAATACCCTGTCTGGTGAACGGAGGAAACACTGTAAAAGGCGGAATTCCGTAGCTGTCAGTCTGAACTCTTTCTGGTCGGGCGTGGTAAGCGTTCGGTAGGTGGCGTTGAGACTGAATCCGTCAACACTGATCTGGTCTGTCGTTCTGCCGTCCTTTCTGCGGATAATCGCACTGAGCCGGGCTTTCAGTTCATCAAACTCAAACGGTTTGGGAAGGTAATCGTCGGCACCCGCGTTCAACCCTTCTACTCTCTCAGTCCAGTTGGAGCGTGCGGTCAGAATAAGGATGGCCTCTTTTTTCCCGTTTTTTCTCCATCTTTGCATTAAAGACAGTCCATTTTCATCGGGCAGTCCGATATCGAGAATAACGGCCTGGTAGGAGCTTGTTTCAATCAACGAGTCCGCTTCTTTGCCGGTTTTGGCGATATCGACTGTGTAGTGCGCCTGCGCAAGCCAGTCCGATATTCTTTTGGCAAGTACCGCATTGTCCTCAACAATCAGAATTTTCATTTGTAAGCGCCGTTTTTCGTGGTGGGAAAGTTTCGCTCGTCCTCTGTTGATTGTAACAGTAACGAAGGAATCAGGATCAGAAAAGCCGGTTGTTAGCGTTGTCCAGATTGGCTCTTCCGAGGTTGGCGACGCTGCGGTCCAGATCATCAATGGCGCGACGTTCTCAGGCGAAGTGGCGCCTGAGTGTGAAAAAAGGATTATCGGAGTGATCCAAAAATCCGGCTCCCGATGAGTGGAAGCCGGATTTTCAGCAATCTCCGTTCACTCATCAGAAATTAACGCTGATCCCCAGTGAAGCGGTGCGCGGCAGGTTCGCCATGGCGCCATCGGGCCAACGTGAGACAATTTGCTGTTCATCGAACAGGTTGTCCACTTTCAGGAAGACATCGGCACTGGCGGTCAGCGCGTAACGGCTGATGAAGTCGACCAGGAACAGGGATTCGGTCTCGTCCAGTTTCGTCGCGGTGTTGTTGCATCCTGCGCTGACACACATCTCATCGACGTAGGTGGCCACAAGGTAGTTGTCCCAGCCACTCGGGTGCTCCATGCCGACCCGCAGGCTCATCTGGTTTTCCGGAACGTCTTTGAGTTGCTCGCCTTTTTTCAGGCCAGAGGCAGCATTGTCCTTGCTGATTTCCGCCTGGGTAAAGGTGTAGGTAAGGCTGACCGGAAGGTAGAACTCGCCCGCCTCGGTGCCGGTCTGGAGCTGGAATTCCGCACCGGCAATTTCAGCCTCGCCGGCTACGAAACTGCCAGAAGTGGCGCCATTGCTGCACGGCGAGCCCACTGAACAGTTTTCAGCCTTGTTGGAGAAGTCGCTGTAGAAGCCGATCACTTCCGCGAAGAACGCATTGCCAAAGTAGCGGACGCCGGCTTCCCAGTTCTTGCTGGTTTCCGGATCTTCGTTTGCCCTGGCACCACCTCCGAGAGGGGAGAAACCCCGGTGCACGCCACCCAGAACCTGCCAGCTTTGGGACAGGTCATAGGTAAAGGAAGCGCCAGGCAGGAGTTCGGCGCTGTCATTGGCGCGGGTGCTGTCGACGGTCGTGCGACCGGGATCCGCGTATTGGGTGCGGCTGGTCTGTACATCCTCGTAGCGCAGAGCGAGGTTGATATTGAGCTTGTCCGTCGCCTGCCACTTGTCGAGTGCCCAGAAGCTCAGGGCTTCGCCGGTCTCAAAGCGGTTGTTGCTGCCCGTTGGGGCCACGCTGTTCTGGAACACCAGGGAGCCATTGACCTGGTCGTACACATCCACCGGCTGGAAGCGATCCATTTCATCTTCGTGGATGCGGGCGCCGAAGTCGAATTCGTGGTTGCCAATGTTTACATCGAAGTTTGTCTGCACGCCCTGGGACAGGTAGTCCCTGGCGTTGTTTTTGTATTCCAGACCGCTGGCGTCAATTGTGCCGTCCAGAATACCCTGGGCATTGGCGTCGCCGGCGTTTGCCTGGCCGATGATGTTTCCGGCGCCACTGAGCTTGTACCAATTGCGTTTGAAGTCGTTGCGGTAGAGAGTCGTGGTGCTGCTTACATTGTCGCTCCACTCGAACTGATGAGTCAGGCTGACACCGGAGTGAGTATTATCCATCTGGTCGAGACTGGAAAGCCCGTAGCGCCGGTTGGGGTCCTGGTTGAAGTCCGCATCCGTCAGTCCGACATAGGTCGAGTTGGAGGTTTCCTCGGAATACTGCAGCTTGGCGGTTACGCTCTGGCGCTCTCCCTGCCAGCGTAGCTTGCCGACATAATCACTGATGTCGAAGCCACTGTTGCGGTTGCTTCGGTCAATGTCCTTGAAGCCTTGCGCTGAGCGCTGGACCGTTTCAACCAGATAGCCCCAGTCACCGTTCGTGTCGCCATAGGTTGCATGAACGTCGGTGGAGCCGCGCTCGTTGGTGACGGCTTCGACGTAGCCCTTCTGCTCGTCGGGAATGGGTGTGGAAATCAGGTTGATCACGCCGCCGGTGGTTTGCGGACCATAGCGCAGCAGCGGGGCACCCTTGAGTACTTCCAGCGAGGACATGCGCTTGAACGTCGGGAAATAATAGGCGGCCGGATTGGAGTAGGGCGCCGGCGCGATCAGAATGCCATCTTCCATCAGGGTAACATTGCTGCTTCGCTCGGCCGTGGCACCGCGAATGCCAATGTTAGGGCGCAGGCCCAGACCCTCCTCTTCCCGTACATACACGCCCGGGACGGTTTTCAGTACCTGGTTGATGTCGGCCTCAACCTCGGTTTTCAACTGTTGATCGCCAACAACGTAGCCTGACCCCGGCAAGGTCTGGGCGGCAGACGCATCGCCAATGATTTCCATGGGTTCAAGCATCTGGGGCTGATCATCGCCGACTGCCCAACTGGCGCCCGGGGCAAGGCTGACAGCCACGGCCAGTGATAAGCGGGAAGGTTTAAACATGTGTTTCTCCGCAATTATTCGTATTTGAAATTCTAAATAGAAACGCGTTCCATTTGCGGATACGAATTTAAG
Organism: Halomonas sp. Ps84H-12; assembly: GCF_024124725.1. Taxonomy (NCBI): domain Bacteria; kingdom Pseudomonadati; phylum Pseudomonadota; class Gammaproteobacteria; order Oceanospirillales; family Halomonadaceae; genus Halomonas; species Halomonas sp. Ps84H-12. The sequence goes on from NZ_JAMXSJ010000012.1 coordinate 14,224, forward strand.
GACTTCTCATAATCAAGTCAATAACCAATGTTAATGATAATGAGAGAGTGTCACCAGGCTGAAAAGGTTGAATTTCTCTCAAACGGGCAATTCGGAGGTCGGAGCGGGTTGGGCGGAGGGTGAGGGTATCAGCTGGCCCGCAATCCGGGGCCAGCTTTTCTGAAGGCCAAACAAGCCGCCGGTGGTCTGCTCGCAATGTCGGTGATCATGGTAACCCGGTTCGATCCCTTACTCCGTCCACAATCTTGCCCGGAAAGAGCTTTGCCGCCAGAGCAGCGCAACCCAGAGCGCATGGAGTAGCGCCAATACCCATTCAAAGGCATTGTCTAGTTGACTGTACAAGGCAGGTACTGCGGCAGTGAGGATAACGGAGAGAATTCCCACCGCCAGTAACGCCCTGTACGGCTGATACTGGTGCAACTGTCCCAGTAGGGTATGCACCAGGATATGTAGCCTTCGAAGACAGCAATGACAAACGTATCATGAATGGTGAGCAGCAGGCTTAACGCCGCTGCTAATGCTAACCACCACAAAGGAATGCTGCGGCGCCGGATTGCCCTATTCATCCCGCCCCCGACAACTCAGACCTCCCCCAACTGTCAACAACAGTGAACATTGACCGCATTGGGGGCGCGGCGCTTTACGGGCTTTTAGTACTGTTGCTGACACAATATTAAATGCAACCGCCGCTATCAGCCATGAATTATTACAGGTCCGCAGTCTTGTGTCGTTTAACTCATGCAATACACGCCCATCAATCTCTAATGCGTATAATAATGATTTATATTTAATTTACCTCAAAGGATTTGCACATGACGTCAATACTCGTCCGCGACCTCTGGCCCTGTCAATCACCCTGCTTTTGATGGCCGGATGCAGCGGCAATCAGGACGCTGCCAACGCACAACACAGCAGAGAGCCAACGGCAGATAAGGCACCCGCATCCACGCCGACCAAAACTGACGTTGTTAGCCATTATGCAGATCTGGCGCACGCCACGTTCCAGGATGCGGTGACAACGGCCGAGGTTCTTGGCGAGGTAGTGGACGCAAGATTGTGGCCAGTTTGCTAATGGCGGCGACCCCGAAGTCAGCGACAAAGTGGCAGGCTTTATCACCTTCTACGCCAGCAGCCTTGCAGTTCCCGCCCGTCGCGCCATGGAAAACCCGGAAGTGCAGCAAGGCGCCAGACTCGTTAGCAACACGGGGTGTGCCGCCTGCCACACACCAAAGCACGACCGGTCTGGTCGCTGACCGGCCAGACCTCAGCGACCAGACGATCTGGCCCAGCCATTTTGTGGCACGGGGGCGAAGCCGAGATATCCAGGGAACAGTTCAAGGCACGATTCAGGACTGAACGTGCGGTGCTGATTGCCTTCCTGAAAGTGCCTGAAGAGGCTCCCGGTTGCACTAAAGTCTAATGTTAATTGACTTCTCAGTCGTCGGGCTTGTGCTACGATCAGTGTGGTCAATATTGTTGCTGTGCCCAGTGCTGACGCAAGACCCGAAGCCACTTGAGTTTCGGGACAGGAGGGCACAGCACTTTAAGATAATGGACGTAATACGCATGACACGTTCAGTAATAAATCAATGATAATATGACACGTTCAGTAATAAATCAATGATAATGAGGGGATTATGATACTAATGACAAATAAAAAAGCGGCACTGAGTTCAGCGCTCGCACTGGTGATGGCGGGGTTATCTTCGCCGGGTCACGCCATGGAATTCAAGGTGTCCGGCCAGGTGAATCGTGCGATCACCGTCGCGGATAACGGGAATGAGACTGATTACTCGAGTGTCGACAGCATCGGTTCCAACTCACGTTTCCGGTTCACTGGCAATGAGAAGATGGCCAACGGCATGAACGTCGGTTTTATCTATGAAATGTCAGTTGTTCAGTACGGATCCACGGAGTTCGATATCGGCAACAATACCTCCGGGGGGGGTGAGGGTGGCGTTGACCTGGATACCCGGAAAATTGACATCTATCTCGAGGGTGACTTTGGTACGGTGAGTTTCGGCAAAGGCGATGGTGCTGGCTACTACGCCAACATGATGGATTACTCCGAAACGCTCTACTTCGGTGGCGGTGCCTGGTATACCCTTTATTCTTCCGGCATCAGTTTTGTCGATGATAACGGCAACAAACTTTACAGAATTGGTGAAACCAACGGCGTCTTCAATGCCGTTGGTCGACAAGAGCGTATCCGCTACGACAGCCCGTCGATCGGCGGTCTGGTGCTGTCGACCAGTCTCGACAACGGCAATGCCTATGAACTGGCGGCCCGGTACCACGTAGATTTTCCGGGTGCCAAACTGGCCACGGGGCTGAGCTGGGTTGATGCTAATGATCTGGAGATTCCGACCTCGCCCACCGATGGACAGCCACTCACCCCTGGGTCGGAATTCAAAGAGAAGCAAGTCCTTGGTGCTTCGGCGTCTTTGTTGCTGGACGGTGGCCTGAACTTTACCGTCTCCTACGGTAATGAGGAAACCGACGCAATGGCCAATGCGGGGCAGGCTAATCAAGAAGGCTATGATGCGACCAACCTATTCGGTCAGGTAGGCTACTCGACTGGCGCTCATCACTTTGCAGTCAACTATGGCGAGACCAAAGATCTGATTGTTGAGGGAACCAAGGGAAGCCAGATTGGTCTGGCATACGTGTACGACTGGTCGAGCGCGGTCCGCTTGTACTCCTCGTATCACCTGTATTCGCTTGACCTGCCTTCGTCGGTCAAGACCGCTGAAGGATGGGGCGATGCCAACGATATCAGCCAGCTCTATGCCGGTATCCGGATCGCCTTTTAACCAACGGGTCTGACCTGAATAACAGACAGGAGTAAAATATGCACAAACTGCGGTTATGGATAATTCCCGTGCTGGTAGTAGCTCTGTCGGGCTGCGGACTTAATGTGGTCCGACCCGCTGACACGACGCCGATGCCGGGAGAAGACCGCCTGCCTGATGGACCAGGCCTGTTTGCCAGCAGTCCCGATGACAGCGCCCGGGAGGGATATTCTATCCTGTCGGGTCGTTGCTCAGATTGTGCGACCAGTCAACGCGCCGGAGGGAAGGCGGCCCCGGACTCTGACACCTACAGAAGCTTCGAAGCCTTCAGGCGGATGGACCCAGACTCACAAGAATACAGGGAATTTGAGAAATGGCTGGAATGGAAACAGTTTCGCCAGTGGAAATCCCGGCAGCAATGAGGCTCGGAGGTGAAAAACTCTACCGTGCCCCGTGCCGACTGTTATGATATAACGCAGCCCCGCTCAACTTTCCTTTCTCTGGCAGATGCTTGTCACTTAATGTGTAAGCAACGATCCAGACTTTGCTGAGAAGGTTTTCGATGTCGTTGGCCTGTACCTGAATCCGCCGAATAACGCGCTGGTGCTGTCGGTTGACGAAAAAACGCAGATCCAGGCACTGGATCGCACTCAACCAAAGCTGCAACTGAAACCCGGCCAGATCGAGCGCCGTACCCACGATTACAAGAGGCACGGGACGACCAGCTTATACGCGGCCCTGAATATCCTGAACGGCGAAGTGATTGGGCGCATTACACAACGCCACCGCGCCAAAGAGTTTCTCGATTTTCTGCGACAAATTGATCGAGAAACACCGAAAGAGCAGGACCTTCATCTGATTCTGGACAACAGCTCGACTCACAAAACACCAGAAGTGAAGGCCTGGCTGGAAAAGCATTTCCGGTTCAAGCTTCACTTCACACCCACCAGCGCCTCTTGGCTGAATGCCGTGGAGGGCTGGTTTGGTCAACTGGAACGCCGCGCTTTGTACCGTGGCATTTTTACCAGTGTCGGCGAACTTAAGAAGGCGATTCGTCGCTTTATCCAAACTCATAATGAGAAACTGGCAAAGCCGTTCCGCTGGCACAAGAGTGCAGAATCGATTATGACTTCAGTGACGCGAGCAAAGCTGAGTGTTATTGATAATAAATAAACGGATTACCCAGACGGGACACTAGCAGAGCTCCCCAAATGCCACAAGAAATTAACCCATAGCAACCGGTCAGGCGATGTTGCCTATCGGGTTTCCTAAGGCCAGGCAATCCGGCATCGGAGGTGATATGGCCGCCGGAGTAATCGGTTTCAATCTGGCGGCGGACGGTGGAGCGAAGGGAAGTTTTTCAGGTATAATCCCGGGCAGCGGCGGTTGGTGTTGGTTTCGCGTGTAGGAGCTTGAAATTATAGCACCTGCAGCCGTTTTCTTTTGTCCCCTATGAGAAATCCGGGCCATTTTAAGAGCAGAAGGATGTTGTAATTACCCCAGGATATTGGCCCGTCGATAAAGTAGTGCGTAATCAGCTACTCACAGGAAAACGGCACGGCAATTGCCTATTCAGGCTGTTGCTGATACTTTCGTTGCTGCTCGCCGCGCAGCACCTTGCCATGCATGACATCGATGGTGCTGGCGGGGGCCCGGTCGGGCATCAGGAATGTCTGCTCAATCACCTGCCTTATGCTCAGTTATCCCCGCCATTACCCGGTCTTCCGTTACTGATTCCGGCGCTGTTTCTGGAAATACCGTACAGCCAACACTTCCACCGGATTTTTATCCACCCCTGGCTGGCCCGCGCACCACCCCTGTTCTGATCTGTCTCTGTTTACCCGTTTAATTGATGAGCAAGTGCGCAGTGCACGGTTACTGCGTGCCTGCTCGGGGATTCGCACGATAAATCAATTCAGGAATACGTAATGATTGGCAACTATAACCGGTTATCGCCGGCAGCCATCGTAATGCTCGGCTTATCCATGACAGCAGGGGCTGTTCCGCTTGCCTACAGTGCCGAGGCGGTTCACGACAGTCATTGGTCCGGGGACCTGCGGGTGGGCGCCAATATGGATCTGATCGCCGAAGCCCGGGATTTCGGTGCTGATATGAACCGCCAGGTGCTTGACCTGCGTGAAGTGGAGGTTTCCCTGGAATCGCAGATCAATCCTTGGCTCTATGGGATGATATTCCTGACCCGGCCGTCCGATGAGGACATAAGTGTCGAGGAGGCCGCAGTGATCGCCGACCTGGGAAGAGGGTTCAGGCTGAAAGCAGGGAAGTATCGTAACGAGTTCGGATTGCTCAACACCGTTCATGAACCGGAACGGCCACAAGTCTCACTTCCCTTGCCAGTGGAGGAGTTTCTCGGCGAAGAACAGCTTCGGGAGACGGCTGTCACCCTGGGTCGTCTCACCGATCTGGGCAACGGCTACCGTGCCGGCATCAGCGGCGCCGTGTTCAATTCCGACAACGATGCGGCGTTTGATGCCGGCCAGTCCGGTGACAAGGCCTTTGGCGGCAAACTCTATTTTGGTCGTCAGGCCAGTGACATGGCCTACCAGTGAGGTCTCAGTGCCCTGACCGGCAAGAACGATACGGGCGGTACAACCGATATACAGGCGCTGGATTTCCGCGTCCTGCTCGAACCGGAATTTGCCCGGGGCTACGATTACCCGGCACGTTTTTCCTGGATGGGCGAGGTCCTGTTCAACCAGCGGGAAATCGCCCCTGGCGTCAGCAACAACGCCAACGGCGCCTGGACACTCGTGGATTACCAATTCAAACCTGCGCATCATCTGGGCGCGGGTGCCGAATACACTCAGGGGCGACTGGATAAATCGCTGACGTCCAGGGCTTATTCGGCGCATTACAGCTGGTATTACTCGCCCCATGCACGATTGCAGGTACAGGCGCGTCGTCTTGACGTTGATGGCGGCGACAGCGGCATGGAAGTATTGCTGCAGTGGAATATCGTTCTGGGTGCCCACAGTGAACGGCCATTCCTTGCCATTCTTCCGATGGATGACAAAATGTAACCTGGAGAAAACACAAAAACCCGCCCGGATTCGAAAGGCGCCGGGCGGGTTGATATTTATCGGCCCTGACGATATGGGCAGTCGCACGGCCAACAATCCGCCCGGGCACGCCGGAATCATGGCAAAATGGCCGCTTCCCCATCTTTGACAAACCCCCTGGCCTTGCTAAAGCTTGTAGTGAGCGATCAGTTGACTCCTTAATGTTTGCATGGTTTGTGCAATAACAGGCAAGCAGCCATTATGTATGGATAACACGCTAAGGAAAGGGCTATGTCGAAGTTGTCGGATGAGGATTATCGAAGTATCCCGCTCAATGCCACACTGGCGCTTGCCGCGTTGGTAGTGATTATTGCGGGAATGAAAGTGGGCGCGGACCTGTTGGTGCCGCTACTGCTGGCGGTGTTTATTGTCGTGGTGTGCACCTCACCCGTGCAGTGGCTGCATCGCTGCGGTTTGAGTCGGCGGATGTCGGCGTTGATTACGCTACTGGTGTTGGTGGGTTTTATATCGCTGATTGGCCTGTTGGTGGTCAATAGCTTCAGTACCTTTGTTGAAGCGCTGCCTGATATTGAAACCAGGCTTTACGAGCACTACTGGGACTTGCTCAATGCGCTGGCCTCTCATGGGTTGGCTATCGACCCCGACCAGCTCAGTTCGATGTTTGCCATGGAGGAGAGCGGCTCCTGGGTGGCCACACTGCTGGGTGAGATTGGCTCGCTGTTTATGCAGGGCAGTATCGTCGCGCTGCTGGTGATTTTCATGCTGTTCGAGACGCTGAATTTTCGCGATAAGGTGTCCCGGGCGCTTGAAAATCCGGCACCGAGCTTGGAGCGGTTTAGTGAATTTAGCCTAACGCTAAAACGCTACTTGGCGGTTAAAACCGTGATTAGTTTGGCAACCGGTGTGTTGGTCTGGCTCTCGTGCCTGCTGGTGGGCGTTGAGTTTCCGCTGCTGTGGGGCGTATTGGCATTTGCGCTTAACTTTATTCCTAATATTGGCTCGGCGTTGGCTGCGATTCCGCCGGTACTGCTGCTGTTGGTTTCTCAGGATGGCGGTGTGCTGCAGGCGTTTCTGTTGGCATCGGCGTACTTGGTCATCAACTTTATTTTGGGCAATTTGATTGAGCCTAGAGTGATGGGGCAGGCGCTGGGGTTATCCACCTTTGTGGCGTTTCTTTCACTGGTGGTGTGGGGGTGGGTCTTTGGCGCGGCGGGCATGCTGCTGTCGGTGGTGCTAACGATGACGCTAAAGATTGCTCTGGATAGCCACCCTCAAACGCGCTGGATAGCCCATCTATTAGGGCCGGGTAAGCAGCGTAATGTACAGATGAGACGCCCTGGAGACGCGCGTCGGCCGCCTTGGAAGCGGGGTGAGTGGGCGAAGCGAGAAGAAAGCGACGCTTAGGCAGGCAATGCCAATAAGAACAGAGATACCGCTGGCAGTGCCAGCGGTAACGTTACCAGCTTAGGCGTTTTGGTCGATAAACTGGGTCAACTGCGACTTAGATTGCGCACCAACCAGTGAAGCGACTTTAGTGCCGGATTTAAACAGCATGACGGTGGGTACACCGCGGACGCCTTGTTCTGCGGCAATTTCAGGTGCATCGTCAACATTCACACTGACGACTTTCAGGTTATCGCCACGCTCAGCGGCCACTTCATCAACAACAGGTGCCATGACTTTACACGGGCCGCACCAGGGGGCCCAGAACTTCAGCAGGACAGGCTGTTCGGCGTTGAGGACTTCTTGCTCAAAATTGGCGTTGGTGACATCAACATTGTTAGCCATTTGCTTCTCCCGTTTGCGTTGCTCTTGCTGTTTCGTTGCCTCAAGTGGAGCAACGGTCATTACGCGAAATATTAGCGCATTTTCACCGCGCCAAGTTTGCCAGATGTTAGCGTGCGCGAAGGGTGCTGGCAAATTCTTGATGCGATTTGTCCTTAAATAGAAAAAATTAATAGATGTTCATAGCCTCTATTTTTTATACTATAAGTGAATTACGAGGCGTTTTTTTATTCAAAAATGTGCTCATTGAGCCATGAAATTGAGCCACGAAACCGCGCGCTTGGCTAAGCACACAGTGGCAGCGTGAGGATGCGCTTTTACGTGCTTCCTGCATAGATTATAGGGTGAGGATATGAAGCTACAGCAACTTCGCTATATCTGGGAAGTCAATCGACACAACCTGAACGTCTCGGCAACGGCGCAGAGTTTGTTTACCTCTCAACCGGGTATCTCAAAGCAGATTCGTTTGCTGGAGGATGAGCTAGGCGTTGAAATCTTTGCTCGCAGTGGAAAACATTTAACCCGCGTCACTCCTGCTGGGCAGTCGATTATCGAGCTAGCAGGCCAGGTACTTAAGCTGACCGAAAATATCAAGCAGGTGGCGCAAGAGCATAGCGACGAGCGCCGCGGGAGCCTGGCGATTGCCACGACCCATACTCAGGCTCGCTATGCGCTGCCGCCGATTATCAGTGAATTTACTCTGAAATACCCCGAAGTGGCGCTGCATATGCAGCAAGGCACGCCTAAGCAGATTGCCCAGATGGTGAGCGAAGGGCTGGCAGATTTTGCTATTGCGACGGAGTCATTAGAGCTATTTACCGATTTAGTGCTGTTGCCGTGCTACCGCTGGAACCGTTGCGTACTGGTGCCCAAAGAGCACCCACTGGCAGCGCTGGATGGCCCGCTAACGCTTGAGGCCCTGGCCGAGCATCCACTGGTGACTTACGTGTTCGGGTTTACCGGGCGTTCACAGTTAGACGATGCATTCAAAGAGAAGGGCTTAACACCCAATGTGGTACTAACCGCTGCCGATGCCGATGTGATCAAGACTTACGTTCGCCTAGGTATGGGCGTTGGCATTGTCGCTCACATGGCCGTAGATCCGGTGCTAGATAGTGACCTAGTGGCTCTGGATGCCAGCCATTTATTTGCCAGCTCCACCACTAAAATCGGCATTCGGCGTGGCACCTTTATGCGCGGCTATATGTACGACTTCTTGGCTCGCTTTGCGCCTCACTTAACCCGTGACCGGGTGGACGAAGCACTCATGGCCGGGCCGCGCTTTGAACAAGCGCTGTTTGAGGGTGTAGAACTGCCTGAGTATTAAGTGCTATTTCATTTTAAGCCCAGGCGGGAAGCCTGGGCGTCGTGCTGGGTATTGGTAGCTTTATTGGTAGCTTAGTGCTGAAGGTGTAGCCCGCATTCGCGTTTCTCTTCTACCTTGGTGGGGTCAAAGTAGTCGAAGTTGTTGGGTAGGTCGTGGGCCTCTAAGTAGTAGTACATATCTTTAGCGGTCCACTGCAGCAGTGGGGCGACTTTTAGTAAGCCGTCGCTATTGCGGCTAACCACCTGCATTTTAGCCCGTTCGGGCGTGTCTTCGGCACGTAGCGCGGTAAACCACACATCGGGTTGCATCTCGCGTAGTGCGCGCTCAAATGGTTCAAGCTTCACTTCTTGAGTAAAGGCATCATGGCGCGGGTCATCAATGCCGGGCATGGGGCCTTCCAGCGCTTCGCGGTGGGCGCGAGTACGCTTTGGCAAAAAGCTGACAATGTTTAAATTGAGGCGCTGGATCAGCGCATCGGCGAACTGGTAAGTCGCCTCGGTGTTGTAACCGCTATCCATCCAGACAATGGGGATATCAGGGCGTACTTGCGTCACCATATGCAGAATGACCGCTTCGAAGGGGCGGAAGTTGGTGGTGCAGATAGGGCGTTCGCCCTGGCTGAACGCCCACTCAATCAGTTCTTGAGGGTTGTTGGCAAAGTCGCGATTAATCTGTTCAAGCGTTGAGGACATGCGGCCTCCTAAGTGAAAAAGTGTGCAATGCCCCTAGGCTACCAAAGGCGGGGGGCTTCTCCCCAATACCGTTTGGTTAGGCTTTTATATTTCTTTTTGATGTAAGAACGTTGATCGCTTATTCCAAAGCGTCTATTAAGTGGCGGATCTTATCCAGCGTTTCGGTGTACTCTTCATCTGCTTTTGAATCCGCCACCAGCCCGCCGCCACCCCACACGTGGAGAGCGCCATCGTCAGCCACCATTGTGCGTATGGCAATGGAGGTGTCCATGCTGCCGCGAACATCGATATAACCTAGGCTGCCGCAGTAAACGCTGCGCTGGCAGGGTTCCAGCTCATCAATAATCTGCATCGCCCGTATTTTTGGCGCGCCGGTAATCGAGCCGCCAGGAAACGCGGCGGTGAGCAGCGAAAGCGGTGAGTGCTGGGCAGCAAGTTGGCCCTGTACCACGCTGACTAAGTGGTGCACGTTGGGATAGCTCTCAAGCTGGCACAGCTGCGGCACGCGAATAGAGCCAGGTGTGCATACGCGCCCTAGGTCATTACGCAGCAAGTCCACAATCATCACGTTCTCCGCGCGATCTTTAGTACTGCTGAGCAGCTCGTCCGACAGGGCACGATCCTCTTCTGGGGTTCTTCCTCGTGGGCGGGTGCCTTTTATCGGGCGGGTTTCCACCAAGCCGTCACGGCACTGGATAAAGCGCTCAGGGGAGAGTGATAAAACAGCTTGGCTACCCCATGCCATAAAGCCTGAAAAGGGCGTAGGCGTTGCTTCACGCAGTTTAAGGTATGCCTGCCACTCGTCTCCTTGATAGCGGGCCGAAAAGCGCTGGGCCAAATTGATTTGGTAGCAGTCCCCCGCAAGGATATAGCGCTGTACCGCCGCAAAACGCTCGGTATATTCTGCCTGGCTAAGTTCGGCTATAAACGGCTGTGTGAGCCGAAAGGCGTGGCTAGGTGTTGCTGGTTCGTTTAACCACTCCATTACCTGCTTGCGCCGCTGTTCGCTGCCTACCAGCCACGCTTGTTCGGTGACGTGGTCAAATGTGATACACCAATCAAACAGCCCTAAACGCGCTAAAGGTAACTGGGTGACGGGCGGGTGCTGGCTGGGTATGTCTGCATGGTTGCGGCCAAGGTCATAGCTCCAGTAACCCATCAGGCCACCTAAAAAGGGGAGCTCGCTCTTGAGGTTGGCTGTGGGTAGCTGCTCTAAAAGCCACTGCTGCTGTGCATGGCTGTTGCCCATCAACGATGGGGGGAGTGTCAGCGTGTCAGACTCAAACGCTGTGTGGCCATCTGGCGATATTTTTAGCGTAGCGAGGGGGTCACTGCTAAGGATGTCGTAACGCCCGGTTGTGGCCTTCGGACGGCCGCTATCGAGCAACACCGCACCGGGGCGTTGCCTGAGTTTGGCAAACAGTGCCAAAGGGTCGGAAGAGTAGGGCAGGGCTGTAATCGTCAACGCCGTTGTCATGAAGCAAACGCCAGGCCAGTGAGGGCGCCATATTTTATAGGTCGTACCACCATCGCACCAGCAGAAGCCATCGACGACTTTCTCACGCTTGAGGTGCGAGCTATTCTAATTTATTTGATTGTTGACAGTTGCTTCCCGGGTCCATACCCGCTTGCAACGAAAGACGTATAAAAACGCCTATTTTGCATGGTTGACGAGGGAAATAGAGAGGGATAAAGTTCCTCTATTCCTTGATTGTCGACAATAAGCCATGACGTTACTTGCTACAACCTCCTCGCCTTCCGATGAAGCCTCGTCCGAGCCGGTCTCACCTGAGGTGCGTACGCTCGCAGAGCGCGTGTTTCATCAGCTGCAAAGCGCCATTGTGCGCGGCGAGCTAGCGCCAGGCAGTAAAATTACCGAGCCAGGGCTATCCAAAACCTACGGTATCTCCCGTGGGCCGCTGCGTGAAGCCATGCGACGCCTGGAAGCTCACCGCTTGATTGAACGCGTGCCCCACGTAGGCGCGCGGGTGGTCAAACTCTCCATGAAAGAGCTGCTGGAGCTCTTCGACGTACGCGAAGCCTTAGAGAGCATGGCTGCCCGCTTGGCCGCCGAGCATATGTCGCCTGAGGAGATTCAGGGCTTACGCGATGTACTGGCGGTGCATGAAAGCCAGGGCGACTTAAAGCGCGGTGAAGCCTATTACCAGCGTGAAGGCGACCTGGATTTCCATTATTGCATTGTTCAAGGCAGCCACAACAAGATGCTGATGAACCTGCTTTGCGATGACCTTTACTACCTAGTGCGCCTCTATCGTACCCAGTTTAGTGCCAGCGGTACGCGCCCCCAGCGGGCATTTGTAGAGCACCACCGTATTGTGGACGCTATTGAAGCCGGTGACGCTGAACTTGCCGAGCTATTGATGCGCCGCCATGTCAGCGCTTCTCGTGCCAATGTCGCTGACCGCTATGCCGCCATTCTCGAACAACAATCAACAACATCTGCCGACTAAAGGAGCTAACGCCCATGTCTACCACACCATCATCCAAGCTTACCCCTGGGGCACGGTTTCGTGCCGCGCTTGAAGCCAATCGCCCGCTGCCGATTTTAGGCACCATCAACGCCTATACGGCCATGATGGCTGAGCGTGTAGGCCATCAAGCCATTTATCTTTCGGGTGGTGGTGTGGCGAATGCATCGTTTGGCCTGCCGGATCTAGGTATGACCACCATGAACGACGTAGTGGAAGATGCACACCGCATCTGTGGCGCCACTGAGTTGCCGCTGCTGGTGGATATCGATACAGGGTGGGGCGGTGCGTTTAATATTGCCCGCACTGTGAAAGAGATGCAGCGGGCAGGCGTGGCGGCTGTTCACTTGGAAGACCAAGTAGCGCAAAAGCGCTGCGGCCACCGGCCGAACAAAGCCATTGTCTCGCAGCAGGAAATGGTAGACCGCATCAAAGCCGCCGCCGATGCCAAGCTGGACCCCGATTTCTACCTCATCGCACGCACCGATGCGTTCCAAAAAGAGGGGCTGGACGCTGCCATCGAGCGGGCGAACGCCTGCGTGGAAGCAGGTGCCGACGCTATCTTTGCCGAAGCGGTACATACGCTGGATGACTATAAGGCATTCTGCCAGCGAGTAAATGCTCCCATTTTGGCCAACATTACCGAGTTCGGCGCGACGCCGCTGTTTAGCCAGCAGGAGCTGGGTGAAGTGGGTTGCCGCATGGTGCTCTACCCGCTCTCGGCGTTCCGGGCCATGAATGCCGCCGCGTTGAAGGTGTACCAGAGCATTCTAGATAACGGTCATCAACGTGAGGTGGTCGACACCATGCAGACCCGCGATGAGCTGTACGGCTTTTTGAATTACCACGACTTTGAGCAAAAGCTTGACGCGCTGTTTGCCGAGCAAAAAGACGTTTAACGAAAGCGAGCTCTTTAGCTAACAGCGCTAATTTACTAACAACACTTATAAAACTAATAAGTACGTCAGGAGAGATAACATGGCTGATAAACCGCTAGCAGGCGCAGGACTTCGGGGGCAGAGCGCAGGTGCGACGGCCCTATGTACCGTGGGTAAAACCGGTTCCGGCCTCACCTATCGCGGCTTTGATATTAAGGAGCTGGCTGAAAAAGCCAAATTTGAAGAAGTCGCCTACCTGCTGTTGAAAGGCAAACTGCCCAACCAGGCGGAGCTTGACCACTACATTGCCAAGCTAAAAGGCCTGCGTGGCCTGCCTGATGCGCTGAAAACCGTGCTGGAGCAGATTCCTAAAGACGCTCACCCGATGGACGTGATGCGTACGGGGGCCTCCATGCTGGGTAACCTGGAAACCGAGGAGAGTTTTGACGAGCAGCAGGATGTGGCGGATCGTCTGCTGGCGGTGCTGCCCTCGATTATTTGCTACTGGTATCGCTTCAGCCATGACGGCGTGCGTATTGATACCGAAACTGATGATGCCTCGGTAGGTGGCCACTTCCTACATATGCTGCGCGGCGAGCCAGCCTCTGAGCTTCATGCTCACGTGATGAACGTCTCGCTGATTCTCTATGCCGAGCACGAGTTCAATGCTTCAACTTTCACCGCTCGGGTATGCGCTTCTACGCTTTCCGATATGCACTCTTGTATCACCGGCGCGATTGGCTCGCTGCGCGGCCCTTTGCATGGCGGTGCCAACGAAGCTGCCATGGCGATGATCGAGAACTGGGCATCGCCAGAGGAAGCAGAGCGGGAAATGCTCGGTATGTTGGAGCGTAAAGAGAAGATCATGGGCTTTGGTCACGCCATCTATCGTGAGTCGGACCCGCGCAACGCTATTATCAAAGAGTGGTCCAAAAAGTTAGCTGAAGATGTAGGCGACACGGTGCTCTATCCGGTGTCGGTACGCTGTGAAGAGGTAATGTGGCGGGAGAAGAAGCTGTTCTGTAATGCGGACTTCTTCCATGCCAGCGCTTACCACTTCATGGATATCCCGACCAAGCTGTTTACACCGATTTTCGTGATGTCCCGGGTGACTGGCTGGGCAGCGCATGTGTTCGAGCAGCGTGCCAATAATCGAATTATTCGCCCCAGTGCTGATTACATCGGCCCTGAGAAGAACGAATGGGTACCCATCGAAGCGCGCGACTGATCGGTTGCGAGGTGACTAAGTGAGAGGCGTTATGAACACGAATTATCGCAAGCCGCTACCGGGCGTTCTGGTAGAGGGCGAGCCGGTAGAGTTCTTCGATGCACGCCAAGCGGTCGAGGATATCCAGCACGGCGCCTATGCCAAACTGCCCTACACTTCGCGTGTATTGGCCGAACAGCTGGTACGTCGCTGTGACCCTGAGCTGCTCACCGATGCTCTAAAACAGCTCATTGAGCGCAAGCAGGATTTAGATTTTCCCTGGTACCCGGCACGGGTGGTATGTCACGACATTCTTGGCCAAACCGCGCTGGTAGATTTAGCTGGTCTGCGTGATGCCATTGCCGACAAAGGCGGTGATCCGGCCAAGGTCAACCCGGTTGTGCCCACTCAGCTTATCGTCGACCACTCGCTGGCCGTCGAACATGCGGGCTTTGAGAAGGATGCCTTCGAGAAAAACCGCCAAGTAGAGGATCGTCGTAACGACGACCGCTTCCACTTTATTAACTGGACCAAGCTGGCGTTTGAAAACGTCGACGTGATTCCTCCCGGCAACGGCATCATGCACCAGATCAACCTGGAGAAGATGTCCCCAGTGGTGCAGTGCCGCCCTGATGAGCAGGGCGTGCGTATTGCCTATCCAGATACATGTGTGGGTACCGACAGCCATACGCCGATGGTGGATGCGCTAGGGGTGATCTCCGTAGGTGTCGGTGGCCTGGAGGCGGAAAGCGTGATGCTGGGCCGCGCCTCGATGATGCGCCTGCCGGATATTGTCGGGGTCGAGCTCACTGGCAAGCTGCAGCCGGGGATTACCGGCACGGATATGGTGCTGGCGATTACCGAGTTTCTGCGTAAAGAGCGCGTAGTGGGCGCTTACTTAGAGTTCTACGGCGAAGGCGCTGACGCGCTGACCGTGGGCGACCGCGCCACGATTTCCAATATGACGCCGGAGTATGGTGCCACGGCGGCGATGTTCTACATCGATAACCAAACCATTGAGTATCTCAAGCTCACTGGGCGTGAAGATGAGCAAGTCGCGCTGGTGGAAGCGTATGCCAAGCATACTGGGCTATGGGCAGATGATCTCAAGAGTGCCTATTACGAACGGGTATTGACGTTTGATCTCTCAAGCGTGGAGCGCACGTTGGCTGGCCCTTCTAACCCCCATGCCCATCTGCCTACTTCCGAGCTGGCAAAGCGGGGTATCGCCATCGACTTGGATAAAGCCCGGGCCGATGAGCAGGCAGGCAGAATGCCGGATGGTGCGGTGATTATTGCCGCCATCACCAGCTGCACCAACACGTCTAACCCGCGCAATATGGTGGCGGCTGGGTTGATTGCTCGCAACGCCAACCGGTTAGGGCTGACCCGCAAACCGTGGGTGAAGTCGTCGCTGGCCCCTGGCTCAAAAACCGTCAAGATGTACTTAGAAGAAGCGCACTTGATGGATGAGTTGGAGAACCTCGGCTTTGGTGTGGTGGCCTACGCCTGTACCACCTGTAACGGGATGTCTGGTGCGCTGGAGCCGCACATCCAGCAGGAAATCATCGACCGCGACCTGTACGCCACGGCGGTGCTTTCCGGTAACCGAAACTTTGACGGGCGTATCCACCCCTACGCCAAGCAGGCGTTTTTGGCCTCACCGCCGTTGGTGGTGGCGTATGCCATCGCAGGCACCATTCGCTTTGATATCGAAAAAGACGTGCTGGGGTATGACACGCAGGGTAATCCGATCACCCTCAAGGACATCTGGCCCGACGATAGCGAAATCGATGCCATCGTGAAGTCGTCGGTGAAGCCCGAGCAGTTCCGCCAAACCTATATCCCGATGTTTGATCTGGATAAGAGTGCGCGCACGCAGGTAAGCCCGCTCTACGAATGGCGGCCCCAGAGCACCTATATTCGCCGCCCGCCCTACTGGGAAGGCAACATGGCGAAAGAGCGTGGGCTGAAGGGCATGCGCCCGCTGGCGATTCTGCCGGACAACATCACCACCGACCACCTCTCGCCCTCCAATGCCATCATGCTCGATAGCGCAGCGGGGGAGTACTTGCACAAAATGGGCCTGCCGGAGGAGGACTTTAACTCCTACGCCACCCACCGCGGTGATCACCTGACCGCCCAGCGGGCAACGTTGGCGAACCCGAAACTGTTCAACGAAATGGTCCACGACGAGCAGGGCAAGGTGCTGCAGGGGTCGCTGGCGCGGATCGAGCCGGAGGGTAAAGTGACCCGCATGTGGGAAGCCATCGAGACCTATATGGCCCGCAAGCAGCCGCTGATTATTATTGCCGGAGCGGATTACGGCCAAGGCTCATCCCGTGACTGGGCGGCCAAAGGCGTTGCCCTTGCGGGGGTAGAGGCCATCGTCGCCGAGGGCTTTGAGCGTATTCACCGCACGAACCTGATCGGTATGGGTGTTATGCCGCTGCAGTTCGAGGAAGGGACCACGCGGAAAACCCTAGAGTTGGACGGCACGGAAGTCTTCGATGTGGAAGGCACGCCCGAACCGCGCGCCATGCTCACCCTAGTCATTCACCGCACCAGTGGTAGCACCGAGCGCGTGCCAGTGGTTTGCCGATTGGATACGGCCGAAGAAGTGACCATCTATTCTGCCGGTGGCGTGCTGCAGCGTTTTGCTCAGGACTTTTTGGAATCCTCCGTTGCCTAGTCGTCTCAGCGCGATGGTAAGGGGGTAATGAATAGCGAATAGCCTGGCCGTAGCCAGGCTATTGTTTAAGAGGTGCGTCATGGCTCATCAAGCACAAATGCGTATTCCCGCCACCTATATGCGGGGCGGCACCAGTAAAGGGGTGTTTTTCACTTTGAGTGACCTGCCCACCGCCGCTCAGGTGCCGGGTGAAGCGCGGGATAAGCTGCTGCTGCGGGTGATAGGCAGCCCCGACCCTTATGAAAAACAAATTGATGGCATGGGGGGCGCCACGTCCAGCACCAGCAAAACGGTGATTCTCTCGAAGAGTGACTCGCCCGATCACGATGTGGATTACCTATTCGGCCAAGTCTCGATCGATAAACCCTTTGTGGATTGGAGCGGCAACTGTGGCAACCTATCCGCGGCGGTAGGGCCTTACGCTATCGCCAATGGCTTGGTCGATCCCGCTAAGGTGCCTCGAAACGGCATCGCGGAAGTGCGTATTTGGCAGGCCAATATTCAGAAAACCATCGTTGCCCAAGTACCCATGGCGGAGGGTGAAGTGCAAGAGACCGGTGATTTCGAGCTGGATGGCGTGACCTTTCCGGCGGCAGAAATCCCCGTCGCGTTTATAGACCCTGCCGATGGTGAGGGCGCGATTTTTCCCACCGGTAACGTGGTCGATGATCTAGAGGTGCCGGGTGTTGGTGTACTGAAAGCAACGCTGATTAATGCCGGTATTCCAACGGTGTTCGTGAATGCTGAGGCGCTGGGCTACACCGGGTGTGAGCTGCAAGAAGCGATTAATGGGGATGCCAAGGCGCTGGAGATGTTCGAAACGATTCGCGCCCACGGTGCTGTCCGCATGGGATTGATTAACCATGTGGAGGAGGCTGCCAGCCGTCAGCATACTCCCAAAGTGGCCTTTGTGGCCCCCGCGGCTAGCTATATGGCATCGAGTGGGAAAGCCATCAATGCTGAAGATATTGACCTAGTGGTGCGGGCGCTCTCGATGGGCAAGCTACACCACGCCATGATGGGCACGGCGGCGGTCGCTATTGGCGCGGCAGCGGCGATTCAGGGTACGTTGGTGAATTTAGCGGCCGGTGGCATTGAGCGTGAAGCGGTGACGTTTGGCCATCCTTCAGGGTCACTTCGGGTTGGGGCGAAAGCCAGCCTGGTAGACGGGCGCTGGCAGATTGATCAGGCGGTAATGAGCCGCAGTGCACGAGTGTTAATGGAAGGGCGAGTGCGAGTGCCCGGCGATACAATTTAAGCGGCTTGTCAGCACCGCCACCGCCGATGTGTAACCGTGCGGTGGCATGTGGTGGGTTGCTTTTTAAATTTACTCTTCAAATTTGATTTGATCACGCATACGGTCAACGGTGGCTGGCCCAATGCCGTTCACGCGGGTCAGGTCATCGGCATTTTCAAAGGCACCGTTGGCTTCGCGCTCTTCAATAATCGCTGTCGCGCGGCTTGGGCCAATACCGGGCAGCTCAGCAAGCAGTTCCTCATCGGCACTGTTGACGTTAATCGGCGCAATGGCTTGAGCCATCGCTGTTCCTGATAGGCCAAGGCTGAGGCTAATAAGTAGTGCGGCTGCGATACGCTTAAACGTTGTCTGCATCGTTAACATCCTTCTGTTTTTTCCATTGGGCCAGTCGCGTACTCAGCACGAAAGGCCATGAGCGCAGCGATAGGAGTGAAGCTTTATTCGCCGCCTTAGTTGAAATTAGCATTTAGAACAGTGAATGCTGTAAGTCATCGACGATGGTTTTTGTAAGCCTTTTGCTACAGGGAAATGGCCAATCGCTTACACTGCAAGCTCTGTGGGGCTGGTACACTAATCAATACCCATCGCGTCAATGGCGCAATTTCCCTTTAAGCGTTCACGAACACGGAGTAAGCGCGTGTCCACCGATTCCCCACTGATTATTGCCCTGGATTACCCTTCGCTTGATGCAGCTCTGTGCATGGCAGACCAGCTTGACCCTACTCGGTGCCGTCTCAAAGTCGGTAAAGAGCTGTTTACGCGAAGTGGCCCTGCCGTACTGGAAGCGCTCCATGGACGTGGTTTCGATGTGTTCCTGGATCTTAAATTTCACGATATTCCTAATACCGTGGCCAGTGCTGTTCAGGCGGCGGCAGAGCAGGGTGTTTGGATGGTAAACGTTCACGCCTCTGGCGGGCGCAAAATGATGGAGGCAGCGGCAAAGCGCTTATCCGACCATCAGCTTACTACGCACTTAATTGCGGTCACGGTGCTGACTAGCATGCAGGCGGAAGACTTGGCGGATGTGGGCATTACTGCAAGCCCTGCTGAGCACGTCATGCGCTTGGCAGCCCTGGCCCAGCAAAGCGGATTAGACGGCGTGGTGTGCTCGGCGCAGGAGGCGGCGCAGATCGAGGCGCAGTGCGGCAGCGCATTCTTAAAAGTAACGCCCGGTATTCGTCCTAGCTTTGCGGCGGCGAACGATCAACAGCGCATCATGACGCCTGCTGACGCAATGCAGGCGGGTAGCACGCATTTAGTGGTAGGTCGTCCGGTCACGCAAGCAGAAGACCCTATGGCAGCATTAGCGGCTATTGAGGCCGAGCTGGTAGGTGGGCAATAGCTATTCGCCCTCGACGCCGGTAATTGGTTTAATAGTGCCCCAGCGGCGGCAGCTGGGGCACTGCCAAGCCAGGCTGTCGCTACTAAACCCACAGCGGCGGCAGCGATGGCGGGGGCGTCCCTTCAGCAGGGCATCGGTATGGTGTTTTAGTAAGAGGAGTCGGGTATCCGGTGTGGCTTTACCAGCGAGCCGTTCACTTTCCAGGTAGAGATCAACTAGGTAATCAAGCCCTCCTAGGCTGGGTGCTTCACTCAGCCACTTGCCGGTTCGCTCGATAGCGCTGTCTACTCCATCTCTTTGATGAACGAGTTCCCCTAGCGTCACAATGACGCTGGTATACGGCGCTTGGCCTAGTAGTTTATACAGGTGGCTTTCCAGGCCGGGTAAGTTGTTATTGCGGGTATAAGCGCGCTGGAGCGCTGGTAGCATGGTCGGTACGTGAGCGATATCCTGCCGGGGTATATGATTAAGCCGCTCGATAGCTTTTGCATAGTGACCATTATCCATCTCTAATTCAGCCAGCATTAAGGTGGCGCGAATACAGTGCTCATCCAACTGAAGCGCTTTTTTAAGGTGCTTACGCGCCATTGCGCGGCTAGATTGATCAATTTCCTGTTGGGCAAGTTCACAGAGCCAGTGTGATGCAGGGCGGCGCATGGCGGGTTGCTGCTTAATCAGCGGTTGAACAACGTCTAGC
The DNA here is from genome assembly GCF_024124725.1 of Halomonas sp. Ps84H-12. Taxonomy (NCBI): domain Bacteria; kingdom Pseudomonadati; phylum Pseudomonadota; class Gammaproteobacteria; order Oceanospirillales; family Halomonadaceae; genus Halomonas; species Halomonas sp. Ps84H-12. Next base: position 34,424 of record NZ_JAMXSJ010000012.1, read on the forward strand.
GCGTCTTGCCACTCTTTTTCTCGCTCAAGTAAATCAATCAGCAGCCGCTTCGCTTCTAGACGGAGCGCTTCGTTCACCGAGTGTTCTAGCAGGCTGCGCAGTAGCCGCTGGGCTCGGTCGTGCACACCCAAGGCGATAAAGTCGCGGGCGAGCTCAAGCTGAATGATTTCATTAGTCGTGGTAGAGAGTGCTGGGCGGGCTAGCAGGTTTTGATGAATGCTAACGGCTTTATCTGCTTCACCGCGGGCACGGAAAAGCTTGCCAAGGGCAATATGAGTATCAATGGTGTCGCTATTAACATCCAATGCATGGATAAAGGTGTTAATCGCTTCGTCGGGCTGCTCGTTCAGCAGATAGTTCAGCCCGACGAAGTATTCCCGTGATAAGCCGGGAGTACGCGAGGCGGGGGAGTGCTGCTGGCGGCGGTAGGCGTAACGGATGCCTAGGCCAAAGCCGATGGCAATGGCTGCCAAGAGTACGCCTAGCAGCACAGCATCATGCATTTACGCCAGTTCCTTCAACCCCTGAGTGCGTAACCGGTCTAGCTCTTTGCGCTGCTGTTTATTGTGACGCTCACTGCGGGCAAGCCGTGCTTTCAGGCGAACATAAACACCCAGCATGGCCAGCATGCCGACAATGACGCCCACCGCTAGGGTGGCTAGTAGCCATACGGAGAGTGATACGGCAGGCAGTTCAGCCCAAATTAGGTTTAAGGCAATGGCTTGCTGGTTATTCACAGCAAACAGAATGCCCACCAGCATCACTACCAATAAAATGACGGCCAGAATCAGCCCTTTGATCCAACGCATGAGAGTTTCCTAATCAGTGACGTTCACGATGATGCTATTGTGTCTGAGTCTGGGCGCGACGTCATCCCGCAGAAGGTCGGATGGCGCTATTAACTCGCTTTAGTAACCTAAAGCGCGGCTCGCATCGACTTGTTCGCGCAGCTCCTTGCCCGGTTTAAAGTGCGGTACGTATTTGCCGTCTAAATCTACCGGGTCGCCGGTTTTAGGATTACGCCCCGTGCGCGGCTTGCGATAATGAAGCGAAAAGCTGCCAAAACCACGGATCTCTACTCGTCCTCCAGTGGCGAGAGCATCGGTCATATCATCTAGGATAATACGCACCGCTGTTTCGACATCCTTGGCGGATAGCTCCGGTTGACGCATCGCAATTTGTTCGATTAGTTCAGACTTGGTCATCGGTTGGCTCCCTGCGTTTAAAGGCCGTAATGCACATGCGACCTCGATAACTTTGAAATCAGCATACTGCGCATAACCGCATAAAACAATTCAGATAAAACAAGGTACTAGGCAAGTTAGTACGAAGCTGATTAACAGCATAGGCGAAGCTTGGCCCTGGCGCGACCCCACAGCTTCGGTATACTGGCTTTTCATTTTCATCTACTCGGAGAGGCTGACGTTGAGCGACGATACTTCCCCCGCCGCTGTGCTTCGTAAGCGGCTTTACTGGCACTCCCGGCGCGGTATGTGGGAGCTGGATCTGCTGTTAATTCCCTTTTTAGAAAAACGCTTCGACACGCTGAGCGAAGAGGAGCAGTTGACGTATCAGCGTTTGATTGAAGAAGAGGATCAAGATTTGTTCGTTTGGCTGATGCATCGTGAGTGGCCTGAAGATCCGGACTTGCGCCATCTTGTGCAAATGATCGTTGAGCATGCTGAAACCACCGATAACACTGCTTATCGCACGCTCTAAGCTGGCAGGCGGGCTTTACGGGGCGTTGGTGCTGGGGCTGGCGATACTAATAGGTTGGGCGATAGGCCATTGGTTAGGGGGATTAACGCTAAGCATTGGAATGGCGTTAGTGTATTGCTCCTATAGTGCGCAGCCATGTGGGGCGCTGCAGCTCACCAAGAACGGCAGCCAGATAGAGGGATGCTGGTTGCTAGCCACTGGAGAGGCGGGGCCGACATTAGGAGTTAGCTGTGACTATCTAGGGCCTTGGCTAGTAGGGCTTCGTATGGGATCACAGCGTCTCTGGTTATGGCCAGACAGTCTCCCAGGCGACAGTCAGCGCGCCCTGCGCCGATGTTTCCATCGGCCTGGTCGATAGTTTGGCAGGGCGTTAGTGCGGAAGCCCTGCTAAACGTAAACTATCTAGTGTCAGCTGAGAAGGGCTGGAGGTGGCCTGATGTTCTGGCCAGTCAATAGAGTAATGCAAGCCCCGAGACTCGTGGCGTTGAGAGGCGGCCAGCACAGTGAGTTGAGCAAGCATAATGGCTTGCCTTAGTCGCATACTTTCTGGGTGCGACATCGCTTTATCTAGCTTTTCCAATTCTTTTTTGATTTCTGCCAGTGCTTCACTGGCGGCAGCAAGGCCTTGGTCGCTTCTTACTATCGATACGTATTGACTCATGACGCTGCGCATCTTAAAGCGGAGCTTTCTAAGTGCCTCTAGTTCCACGTTAATGCTGGGCTGAATGATAGGTGCTTGATGATCACCCCCTGTATTCAGCGGCTCATTGGGTGGCGAGGGCAAGGAGAGCAGATGCCGGGCGCAGCTACGCGCATAAACCAAACACTCAAGCAGCGAATTGCTAGCCATACGGTTTGCGCCGTGGAGGCCGGTGTAGGCCGTTTCGCCAATGGCATAAAGGTTGGCAACGTCGGTAGCGCCAGCGTGGTCGGTAGCGACGCCGCCACAGCTATAATGGGCGGCGGGCACAACGGGGATCGGTTGGCGCGTAATATCCATTCCCCGCGAGGCGCAATGAGCCAAAATTGTAGGGAAGTGATGGCGTATAGAGGCTTCCCCTAAATGGCGTATATCTAGCCAGACGTGCCCCAGTGTGCCTTGCTGAATCTGTGCATCAATGGCTCTGGCCACCACATCTCTAGGCGCTAGCTCGGCACGTGGATCGAGGTCGGGCATAAAACGATGGCCAGCTTCGTTAAGCAGGTGGCCGCCTTCACCGCGCACCGCCTCGCTAATCAGAAAGGCTGGGCCATCCGGGTCGAATAGGCAGGTAGGGTGAAACTGCTGAAACTCAAGATTGGCAAGCGTTGCTCCCAGCTCAGCCGCCATCATCATACCTTCGCCGCTGCTGGGTGCTGGGGTGGTGGTGTGCCGGTATAACCCGCTTGCGCCGCCGGTAGCGAGAACGGTGTGATGGGCATAAAACGCTTGTAGGCGCTGCTCGCTATCGACACCTTGGGCGCCAATGCAGTGGCCCTCAGCGTTACTCAGCAGGGTGAGAATGGTCAGGTCGCTGCGCTGAGTAATGCCAGGGTGGGCAGAGACTTTATTGACCAAGGTTTCAACTACCGCACGACCGGTGGCGTCATCGGCATGAATAATGCGTCGCGCGTTGTGCCCGCCTTCTCGGGTCAGGTGGTAGGGGTAGCGGGCGCTTGGGTCCGGGTCGGGCGTAAACGGCACACCGTTGTCAATGAGCCATTGAATCGCCTCAGGGCCATGGGTGACGGTAAAACGAACGGCGTCTTCATCGCATAGTCCATCACCAGCGATGAGGGTATCGCGTACATGGTCGTCGAGATTGTCATCCGGAGAGAGCACTGCCGCAATGCCGCCCTGTGCCCAGCGGCTGGCTCCTTGATCATCCATTGCCGGACGTACCAGCGTGACTGACAAGTGGTCAGCAACTTCTAGCGCTAGGGTGAGGCCAGCGACGCCTCCGCCGATAATAAGTAGGTCGGTTGTTGGCGTGCTCATAGGGGCCCGCTCCTTCTTTTTGCTATCAAAAGCTGCGCGCGCAACACGCTTTCACAGGGAGGATGGCATCATAGCGTGACCACTGGCGCTTAGCGATGGTGCAGGCAAAAAAGCGAAAGGTAACTGATCGGGTGGGCGTTAAACATAAAAAAGCCGCGTAGATCAGAAGATCTCGCAGCGTCATGTTCTTACTAACAATTCATGGTGCCCGGAGCCGGACTTGAACCGGCACGGGGTTGCCCCCGAGAGATTTTAAGTCTCTTGCGTCTACCAATTTCGCCATCCGGGCAGTGTATCGGCGCTTTAGCAGCAATCGCTACACTGACAATGGAGGCTGGAGTCGGAATCGAACCGGCGTACACGGAGTTGCAGTCCGCTGCATAACCACTCTGCCATCCAGCCTAACAAGTCATTGGCGTGAGCCAAATGGAGCGGGAAAAGAGATTCGAACTCTCGACCCTCGCCTTGGCAAGGCGATGCTCTACCACTGAGCTATTCCCGCTCGACTCGAGGGCGAATTATACGCATCGCTGCGCGCTTGTCAAACAATCAATTTATCAACGGGTTCAAAGAGCTACTGTGCTGCTGACATTTATGCTGCCTACATTGAGCGACTAAGGTGCGGCCAAGCAGCTTTTAGATACTGAACCATTGACCAAAGCGTGAGAGTAGCGGCAGCGTACAGAACAACCACGCCCAGTAGCGCGATTTCGTGCCCTGGCGGGAAGGCCAGCAGTACCAGAATGGCGGCCATCTGCAGCGTGGTTTTTAGTTTGCCAACCCAAGAGACAGCCACCATGCCGCGTTTACCCATTTCGGCCATCCACTCCCGCAGGGCTGAAATAACGATCTCACGACCGATAATCACCAGTGCGGGCAGCGTCAGGATCAGCGTGTCAAAACGCTCAATTAACAGTGCAAGCGCCACGGCGACCATAAGTTTGTCTGCCACAGGGTCTAAAAAGGCACCGAAGGGGGTCGACTGATTCCAGCGGCGGGCCAGATAGCCATCGAGCCAGTCGGTGACCGATGCTAGGGCAAATAAGCCAGCGGCAACCGGCATGCTCCAACTGAAAGGTAGATAAAACAGTACTACCAGTAGCGGGATAAAGACGATTCTTGCCAGTGTGAGTATGTTGGGTATGTTCATCGCAGGGTGCGATCCTTGCCGGAGAATCATGAAAGTCGGAGTGTAATGTGCGGGTTATTCTATCCCCCTTAGCGCATTGCATCCATGTTAAGAACAAGTTTATCCATTCAGTGCCGTATAAATGCTCTCTGCGAGGGCTGCATTAATTCCGGGCACCCTGGCTAGTTCATCACGGCTGGCCTTTTGTACGCCTTGTAGGCCACCAAAAAAGCGCAGAAGTTCACGCCGCCGTTTAGGGCCTATGCCAGGAATATCCTGCAAAGTAGACGTGCGTCGCGCTTTGTCTCGCGCTGCCCGGTGGCCTGCAATCGCAAAGCGGTGGGACTCATCGCGGATATGCTGGATTAAATGCAGTGCCGGCGAAGCCGGATCTAAAGGTAGCGGGTTATCGCTGGTCTCTAAGAAGAGAGTTTCCAGTCCGGCCTTGCGAGTGGTTCCTTTGGCAACGCCTAGTAGAATGATGTTGGTGACCGAAAGGTCGTTTAGTACCCCGCGTGCCATATTGAGCTGCCCTTTGCCGCCATCCACAATCAGAATATCGGGGGCCACTGCTTCTCCGCTTTTTACCCGCTTCAGGCGCCGCGTCAGCGCTTGTTGCATGGCGGCGTAATCATCCCCTGCTGCGATGCCTTCAATGCGGAAGTGGCGATAGTCACTTTTACGCGGGCCTTGATGGTCAAACACCACGCAGGACGCCACGGTGGCTTCGCCCTGGCTGTGGCTGATATCGAAGCACTCAAGCCGCTCTGGCAGTTTTTCCAGTCCCAGCGCTTTTTGCAGTGCCTCAAACCGCTGAGTGAGCTGGGTTTTATTGGCCAGCTGTGATGCAAGCTGCTGCTCGGCGTTGGTCATGGCGAGGTGCTGCCATTGGGCGCGATGCCCGCGCACTTGGCTTGCTACTCTGACTTTTTTGCCTGCTTGCTGAGAGAGGGTATCGGCAATCAGAGTGCTATCTTCCAGCGGGAGGCTAGTAATTACTTCTCCGGGTACGTTATGTGGCTGGCCAAAATAGTATTGACTAACCACTTCGGTCAGAAGTATTTCTGGCGGTAGGTCTAGATCATTCTTTGGCGTATGGTGCCGAGCACCCAGTAGACGACCATCACGCACGCTCAATATGGAGATGCCGAGTGCGCCAGGCCGTTGGGCTAAGGCGAAAACGTCTGCGTCGCCGCTCTCGTTATCCACAAACTGGCGCTGCTGCAGCTGGCGTAGCTGCTGGATTTGGTCACGCAGGCGTGCGGCCTCTTCAAAGTTGAGCGCTTGGCTGGCTGCTTCCATTTCTTGGGTTAATAGCTGGGTCACGTGCTCGCTTTTGCCTTCTAGGCACATCACCGCATGTTCCACATCCCGGCGATACTCCTCTTCTGAGATGTAATCAACACAAGGGGCGCTGCAGCGCTGAATTTGATACTGCAAGCAAGGGCGAGAGCGGTGGGCAAAAACACTGTCTTCGCAGTTACGGATGCGAAAAATTTTCTGCATCAGTGTCAGGCTCTCTTTTACGGCCCCGCTGCTGGGGTAGGGGCCCAGGTAGCGGCCATCGTCGCGACGCTGGCGTGCTCGCTTATATTCCAAAGCGGGGTAGGGGTGGCGGTCAGTGACAAACACAAACGGGTAGGATTTATCATCCCGTAGCAGGATGTTGTAGGGCGGGTGAAGCTCCTTAATTAATGTTTGTTCAAGCAGCAGTGCTTCGGTTTCGCTACGGGTAACCGTAATTTGAATATCGGCAATGCGTGCCACCATCGCCTGGGTTTTGGTATTGAGCTGGCCGCGGAAATAGCTTGCCAGCCGTGCTTTCAAACGCTTCGCTTTGCCGACATAGAGCGTGTTTTGCTCCTCATCCAGCATGCGGTAAACACCGGGTGAAGTGCTGACAGAGCTTAAAAACTGCTTGGCATCAAAAGTCATAGCTGGGCATTGGAGCTCTTAAACGGCAGAAGCTGCGATGGTAGGTCTATCCCATAGTGGCGTCAAAACCTTCGACTAGACCGTGGCGTAAGGCGAGATGGGTCAACTCGACATCACTGGTGACATGTAGCTTATCAAACAAGCGATAACGGTAAGTGTTAACAGTTTTAGGGCTAAGGTGTAGACGGTCAGAAATATCTTGTACTCGCTGACAGTTGACGATCATCAAAGCAATTTGTAGCTCGCGATCAGAGAGCTGGTTAAATGGGCTATCTTCGTCAGTGAAGTGGGCGAGTGCTAGCCGCTGTGCAATTTCTTGGCTTATATAGCGCCCGTTGCGGAAGACTTGGCGAATGGCATCGGTCATTTCCACCGCATCAGTCCCTTTGCTTAAAAAGCCCGATGCACCGGCTTCAAGCATGCGCCTCAGGACGCTGTCCTCTAAGTGGGCGGTAAGAATGATAACCTTAATGTCAGCCAGGGTGCGATGAATACGCCGTGTGGCTTCTAGCCCGCCGATACCCGGCATACGAATATCCATGAGGACAATGTCGGGCTTTAGTTGTCGGCACTGGGCGACGGCGCTCTCTCCATCATCCACTTCGCCCACAATTTTAATATCGGACTCTTCGTTTAGCAGGTGGGCGATGCTGGTTCTCACCAGGTGGTGATCATCGGCAATTAAAACGTTGATCAAAGGTCTGGCTCCTGCAGGTAATCATCGTGGACTCAAGCGATACGCACGCTGCGAACCTATAGAGTGCCACAGCTCTCAGCAAAGGAGAATTAGATGATGCTGGTTTGCTTTAATGCTTGACTCTTACAGTGCTGTGAATTAGTATTCGCCCCGCTGCACGAAACTGGCAGCATGTGGGGCCTTAGCTCAGCTGGGAGAGCGCAACACTGGCAGTGTTGAGGTCAGCGGTTCGATCCCGCTAGGCTCCACCAATATTTCTAAACGCTACGTTATTTATAACGTGGCGTTTTTTTATGCTTGCTTTGTACCCGGTGTGGTGGCGTTTGCTTTCGAGGGCGTTGTGCACAAGCCCGCCCTGCAAAGCATACAGGGCGGGATAGAGGTTAGGCGATAGAGGTTATGCGTCGACTTTGCCTAGTAACAAAAACTCGATCAATGCTTTTTGAGCGTGTAGGCGGTTGCCGGCTTCCTGCCATACTACTGCCCTTGGGTCGTCCAGCAGCGTGAGGCTGATCTCTTCGCCTCGATGAGCAGGCAAGCAGTGTAAAAACAGCACGTCAGATTGGGCGGAGTCGAGCAGGGCTTCAGTTACCTGGAAGCCTGCAAAGTCGGCTTCTCGTTTTGCCTGCTCCTCTTCCTGGCCCATGGAAGCCCATACGTCAGTAGTGATTAAGTCAGCACCTTTAGCCGCTTCTTGTGGGTCGTGGAGCAGGGTGACGCAGTCACCCGCAGCGGCCATGATATCTTCGCGTGGTTCATAGCCTTCCGGGCAGCAGACCCGCAGATGAAAGCCGAACTGGCGGGCGGCGTTGATCCAGGAGTGGCACATATTATTGCCATCGCCAATCCACACCGCGGTGCGACCTTTGACGCTGCCGCGCAGCTCTGTCCAGGTCATTACATCTGCCAGCAGTTGGCAGGGGTGGTAGTCGTCGCTTAGGGCATTAATCACCGGCACGCTGCTGGCGCTGGCATAGGTTTCCAGGCCTTGGTGGGAGAAGGTGCGAATCATGACTGCATCCACCATCTCAGAGAGCACGCGAGCGGTGTCTTCGATTGGCTCACCGCGGCCAAGCTGGGTATCACGAGGAGAGAGGAAGAGCGCATGGCCACCAAATTGCGCCATGCCTGTTTCAAAAGAGACGCGGGTTCGGGTGGACGATTTTTCAAAAATCATCGCCAGCGTGCGGTTTGGTAGCGGTGTGTACACTGGGCCATTAGCTTTAAGATCCGTCTTGATCTTAATGGCACGCTGGATCAAATACGCCAGCTCATCTGGGGTCAAATCCAATAGGGTAAGGAAATGGCGTGTCGCCATGGACTTCTCTCCGCGCAAAAACACCATCCTAGCGATGCAGCAGGGGATGCGCAACGCGGGCGGCATGCGTAGAATGGCGGCCACGCGTTAAGGCCGAGTAGTTTGCTCGGGTATTGGTGTAATCACCAATCCATGGCATTACTAGGTCGTGGGGTTAAAGCCAGTTGACGAATTGCGTAAACTGGCTTGGATCACATCACTTATTTAGGAGCACATTATGAGCACCACTGCCGAAAATATTCAGCGTCAAATCAGCGAAAACCCGATTTTGATCTACATGAAAGGCACCCCCCAACTGCCCCAGTGCGGCTTCTCTGCACAGACAGTGCAGGCGCTGATGAGCTGCGGCGAACGTTTTGCCTTCGTCAACGTATTGGATAACCCGGATATCCGTGCTGAGCTGCCGAAAATTGCCAACTGGCCGACCTTTCCCCAGCTATGGGTAGAAGGCGAGCTGGTAGGCGGCTGCGATATTGTGATTGAAATGCATCAAAACGGTGAGCTTGAAAAGTTGGTAAAAGAAGCCGCCCAACGTGCTGGTGCCGCTGAAGGTGGCGATAACGCCTAAGCGTAACGCCTCATGCCGCTCGGCATCTGCCGGGCGGTTGGCGGGCTGCGGTGCAGCCGCTAGAATGGTGCTCTATGAAGCACCAACAATTAGCATCTACGGTTTACGATAGGTTGTTTAGCATCGACAGTCAGCCCGCCTAAGGAAGTTTTGCTCAATGAGCTATCAGGTTCTGGCCCGCAAATGGCGGCCACGTACATTCCACGAGCTCGTGGGCCAGGCCCATGTTCAACGCGCCTTGGTCAATGCCCTTGATCAGGGCCGCTTACACCACGCTTACCTGTTTACTGGCACGCGTGGCGTCGGCAAAACCACGCTGGCGCGCATTTTGGCGAAATGCCTTAACTGTACCGCTAATGGGCGCGGGGATGAGGGAATTACCTCGACACCCTGCGGTCAGTGCGATAGTTGCCAAGCCATCGATGAAGGCCGTTTTGTCGACCTGATCGAAGTCGACGCTGCTTCGCGAACCAAAGTAGAAGATACCCGCGAACTGCTCGATAACGTTCAGTACGCGCCTACCCAAGGGCGCTACAAGGTATACCTTATTGATGAGGTGCACATGCTCTCCACCAGCAGCTTTAATGCGCTGCTTAAAACGCTGGAAGAGCCGCCACCCCATGTAAAATTTCTGTTAGCGACCACCGATCCGCAGAAGCTCCCCGCCACGGTACTATCCCGCTGTTTGCAGTTTACGCTCAAGCATATGCCGCCTGAGCGGGTAGTCGAGCACTTAACTTATGTGCTGGGCGAAGAGGGGGTTGAGTATGATGAAAGCGCGTTGTGGCTGTTAGGCAAGGCTGCTGAAGGCTCCATGCGCGATGCAATGAGCCTGACTGATCAAGCCATAGCCTTTGGCCAAGGGGCTGTGCGCCATGCTGATGTAGCGGCAATGCTGGGCACGTTGGATCATCGCCATGTGCTGGCCTTGGTTGAAGCGCTAGCAGCGGTAGATGTTCAGAAGTTGCTGGCAGAAGTGGCCCAGCTAGCCGAGCAGGGGCCTGATTTTGCCGCCGTGCTAGATGAGTTAACTGCCATACTCCACCGCTTGGCCGTGGCGCAAATGGTGCCGGATGCAGTGGATAATAGCCACGGTGACCGAGCGCAAATTCAGCAGCTGGCCAGCCGTTTTACCGCTGAAGATATCCAGCTCTACTACCAGATTGGTATCCAGGGGCGTGGCGATATGGTACACGCCCCAGACTTGCGTAGTGCTCTGGAGATGACGCTGTTACGGATGCTGGCTTTCCGCCCTCAGGGCGTTCCCAAGCCACCTGCGACGCCGCTGCCGCTACGCCCTGAGCCTGCGCCGTCAGCAGATGCAACGCCAGCTCCCACAGCACCGCCAAGCGCCCCTGTGTTAGCGGAGCCAGCCGCAAAAAAGCCTGAGCCTGCACCCGCCGCTGCCGAGGCTGAGCCGCCTGAGCCTGCGGTGCAGGTAGCTCCACCAAGTGAGGCGCCCGAGGCATTAGAGCCGCAATATGATGCGCCGCCGCCCTGGTCGCTTGAAGAGGTAGAAAGCGCCGCTACGCTCTCGCCAGAGCCAGAGCCAGAGCCAGAGCCAGAGCCAGAGCCAGAGCCAGAGCCAGAGCCAGAGCCAGAGCCAGAGCCAGAGCCAGAGCCAGAGCCAGAGCCCACTCCATCCTTTAATGTGGCGCCTTCCTCGCTTTCGGCTGAATCGCTGGCCTCGGGAGATCTCTTAAACCACGCCGCGTGGCTGGCTTGTTTTGACGCCTTAGGTTTAGGCGGGCTGACGCGTAACTTAGCGGCACATTGCCAGTTAGAAAGCGATGATGGTGGCACTGTGGTGCTGCGGCTTGACCCCAGCCAGTCCGCCATGAAGGCCGAGGTTCATAACGTGCGCATTGAGCGAGCGCTGAAAGAGATCGGCATACCAAGAAGGGTTCAGTTCAGCGTGGCTGAACTTGACGCCACGCTGGAAACACCCCAGCAACAGGAAGAGCGTTTACAGCAAGAACGCCATGCGCAGGCTGTTGATCTGTTGCATCACGACCCCAATATTCAGAAGTTGCAGCAGGCGTTTGGGGCTACGCTAATTGAGTCAACCGTAAAACCAGCGCCAGAGCCACGTTCCTAACGGCCGACGGCTACCAACTCGCTTATTAATGATTTAGGAGAAGACCGCATGTTTAAAGGCGGAATGGGCAACATCATGAAGCAAGCCCAAGAAATGCAGGAAAAAATGCAGCGCGTTCAAGAAGAAGTGGCCAAAGCTGAAGTGCACGGCGAAGCGGGTGCGGGCATGGTAAAAATTACCATGAACGGCCGCCATGATGTCAGCGATGTGACGATCGACCCCAGCGTGCTGGAAGAAGATAAAGAGCTGCTTGAAGATTTGCTGGCGGCAGCGGTCAACGATGCTGTACGCAAAGTAGAAGCGAACTCCAAAGCGAAAATGGAAGAGGCAACAGCCGGTTTAAACCTACCGCCCGGCTTTAAGATGCCGTTCTAAACCATGCGCTTTTCTCCGCTTGTTGAGCAATTGATGGACGCGTTTCGCGTGTTGCCAGGCGTTGGGCCAAAAACGGCTCAGCGCATGGCGATGCATTTACTAGAGCGTGAACGCCCAGGTGGCCAGCGATTAGCCGCAGTGATTCAGCAGGCGATAGAGGAAGTAGGCTACTGCCAGCGCTGCCGTACGCTCACCGAAGCCGATATTTGCGCGCTGTGCGAGAGCTCTCGCCGTGATGATGCACTGTTGTGCGTGGTTGAATCGCCCGCAGACCAGCTAGCGATTGAAGAGGCTGGCGGTTTTCAAGGGCGCTATTTTGTACTGCATGGTCACCTTTCACCGCTAGATGGTATTGGCCCGGAAGCTATCGGGCTGGAGTTGCTCGAAAGCCGTGTAGCTGAAGGCAATATTCGTGAAGTCGTTCTTGCTACTAACCCTACGGTAGAGGGTGAGGCGACAGCGCATTACATTGCCTCTCAGCTTGCGCATTACGGTGTATCCTTTTCTCGTCTCGCCTATGGCGTGCCGATGGGCGGTGAGTTGGAGTATGTGGATGGCGGTACATTAAGCCGCGCTTTTAATGGTCGCCAGCCCTTTGCTAGCGATTAATGCTGATAATAAACGCAAGCGCTGATGCGGTTGTGCCAACCCGGAAGATTGCTTTGTCCTCTTCAACTTCTGCTTTGTATCAATGGATTGATAGCGCCGAGGCGTTAGACGCCGCCTGTGAACAGGTTTCCGGTGCCAGCGTTATTGCCTTAGACACCGAGTTTTTCCGCGAGAATACGTTTTTCCCCATACCGGCGCTGATTCAGTTTGCCAGTCATGAAGTGGCATATTTAGTCGACCCGTTATCAACACCCTGCACCAACGCTTTTAAAGCGCTATTGCAAAATAGCGCGGTGAAGCTGCTGCATGCCTGCAGTGAAGATTTAGAAGTCTTCCAACGCTGGGCGGGCGTGTTGCCTACGCCGCTGGTGGATACCCAGGTGGCGCAAGCCTTCTTAGGCGAAAATCCTGGCATGGGTTACCAAAAACTTGTAGAGCACTGGGTAGGCGAAACGCTTCCCAAAGAGGAGACACGCTCTAATTGGCTGGAGCGTCCGTTAACGTCTTCTCAATGTGAGTACGCCGCGCTAGACGTAATTTACTTGCTTAAAGTGTGGCAGCTTCAAGCGGAAAAACTCGACGCCTTAGGGCGGCGTGAGTGGTTGGACAGCGAGTGCGCCAGCTTGATCGAACAGGCAGGACGCAGCGTTGAAAACGACGGCCAGTGGTATACCCGCCAGCGCCAGCTTTGGCGATTGACGCCTCGCCAGCTTGAGGCCTACCGGCTAATGACGATTTGGCGCGAGGGCGAAACCCGCCGTCGAGATTTACCGCGTAATTGGCTGGTGAGCGATAAGCTGCTGTTCGTTGTGGCAGAAAAAATGCCCAAAAACCGCTATGAGCTAGCCGAGGTTGAGGGCATTAAGCCGCCGCTGGTCAAAAAAGAGGGCGATGCTCTACTGGCGCTAGTGAAGCAGGCCCAGCACTGTCCAGAAAGCGACTTACCTACGCGTTGGCCAGACCCCATGCAGCCTGCGTTTAAGCGTTGTTTCAAGGCGATTAAGGGAGTAGTTGCCGAAAAAGCAGCGGCTCTTAATATTGCTCCGGAAATGTTGCTGCGTCGCCGGGATATTGAGGCGCTGGTCATGCAGCGGCTTGCACACCAGCCATTACAAGAACTGAGTGGTTGGCGCGATACCTGCTTAACGCAAGCGATTCATCAGGCGCTTGAGGAGTCATCTTTATGAGCGAAAAACTGCTATGCGAGATTTTTAAAAGCTCGCGCAAAGACGAAATGTACCTCTACGTGGATAAGCGTAAAGGAATGGAGACAGTGCCTGAGGCGCTGATGGAGACCTTTGGTAAGCCGGTTCCTGTGCTAACGATGATGCTGACCGCTGATAAGCCGCTTGCCCGCGTGAAGGCTGCCGATGTGATGGCTGCGATTGAGGAACAGGGATTTTACCTACAAATGCCGCCTGCCAAAGAGCCCTACTTACTGGACATTCATCGCGCTCAGACGACAGATCGCTCGTGAGTTATCGGCGCATTAGCGTGGTGCAAAAGCGATGAACTTTCTTGCCCACGCATGGCTGGCTCAGCCGGGGGACGACGGCTTTCTTTACGGTAATTTGATTGCCGATGGTGTGAAAGGTAGCGACCTTTCTGCTTGGTCGCCAAGCGTTGCCTGTGGCATTCGCCACCATCGGCGAGTTGATGCCTGGGTAGACCAGCATCCTAGCGTTATGATGGCCAAGCAGCGCGCTCCTCAGGCTCAAAGACGCTATGCGGGCATTGCGCTGGATGTTGTGTGGGATCATTTTATTTCTCGCCAGCAGGAGGGGGCTAGTCAACATCAACTGATTGATCGCTGCTATCGATTACTCAGCGCGTGGCCCGCGCCACAACGTCTAGCGACGATGATGCCGGTGCTGGTTGAGCACGACTGGTTGCGCCGTTATGCTGATTTTGATTTTACATGTCGTGCGGTGGCGGGCATCGGGCAGCGCCTTTCCGGCCCCAACCGTCTGGCTGAATTAGTGCCCTGGCTGCGTGAAGACTACACTGCTTTAGAGGCGGATTTCAGCGTGTTATGGAGTGAGTGCCGGGAGGCGCTGACCAGTGATGGTAAGACAAGCTGAGATTAGCTGGCTGCTATAGCCTGCCTAACGTTAATGTTTAACCGGGGTGATTAGACGATGGAAACCGCGTTGCGCGAGCGCTTCTGGGAACGCTATTCGTTGGAAGAGCTAACGCCTCCAGAATGGGAAGCCCTGTGTGACGGCTGCGGTCAGTGCTGTTTGCTAAAGCTGCATGATGATGAGACGCAAGAGCTGGCCATTCTTAACGTAGCGTGCCGCCTGCTGGATACTCATAGCTGTCAGTGCAGCGATTATGAAAACCGCTTTGAGAGCGTGCCTGACTGCACCCAGCTGACCCCAGCGCTGGTAAAAGAGTTTACTTGGTTGCCGCAAACCTGTGGGTACCGACGAGTGGCGGAAGGTCGCAAGCTGGCAGGATGGCATCCCTTGCTAAGTAACGATGCTGAACGAGTCCATCGAAAAGGCATCAGCGTCAGAGGGTTTGCTGTGTCCCAAGATGAGGTGCCAGAAAGGCAACTCGAAGAGCATATAATTGCCGTTCTTCCTATGTCGTGATTTTCATGTTTGAGCCCCTGCCGTAGCCTTCCTTGGCGTACGCTTAGACCGCTGGCGAATGCACTGTTAGCTAGCGGTTTTCGTTTTGCTGCTATCCCAAATCGTTAAAAAAGCCTCTTTAAGAGCCGAGGGTTGCGGCTGGGCAGCGGCTTTTTTGGTTGCCTGAGTGTTAGCGGGCTTCGTTGGGGTATCCCAAATGGTGGGAAACTGTTCCTGATATTTCATCGTGTTACTCCTAATGATCAGCTATATAGACGTTGGTATATAAAACTTATGGTTAGTATGCCGTAAAAATTATTTTATGGAAAGTATTTTCATAAAATAAATGGCGTAAAAAAAGCAGCGCCTTGGCGCTGCGAGTGGTTGTATCTAAGGCGTTAACGGACTCTCTGCCAGCGACACCTCTGCTAACCCTAGCGCCCACAGAATAAACGCATCCTGGCGGGCTGTATCGCGCCACGCCTTAAACCTTCCTGATGCGCCGCCGTGGCCGCTGCTCATATCGGTATGCAGCAGGATAGGCGCAGCCCCCTGCTGTGCCTGACTCACTCGGGCGTAGAATTTGGCGGGTTCCCAGTAGCTAACGCGGGTATCGAACCAACTACCCTCAATCCAAAGCGCTGGGTAGCGCTGCGAGCGGATGTTATCGATAGGTGAATAACCGGCGATACGTTCAGCCACGTCGGGTGCCTCAGGATTACCCCACTCGGTATACTCAGCGGTGGTGAGCGGCAGCTCTGGGTTCTGCATGGTGCGCAGTACATCCAGGAAAGGAACATCCAGCACCGCCGCGCAGAAGGCCTCCGGCGCACGGTTGATGCAAGTACCCACCAGCAATCCGCCTGCACTGGCACCGTAGGCGACTATCCGCTCAGGCTGGCTGATATGGGCGGCTACAAGCGCTTCACGGGCGGCTAAAAAGTCGTGAAAGCTGTTCTCTTTATGAGCCATCTTGCCTGCTAAGTACCACGGTTCGCCGCGCTCACCGCCGCCGCGCACATGGGCCACAGCAAAGGCCACGCCGCGCTCCAGTAGCTCTAAGCGAGCAATCGAGAACCAGGGGTCCAGCGCTTCACCGTAAGCACCGTAACCGTATAACAGGGTGGGCAGTGGCTGGCCTGCCAAGTCTGCTCGCATGACCACCGATACCGGGACTTGCTCGCCATCGTGGCTGGTGGCCCATATTCGGCGGCTGACTAGCTGCTCTGGAGCGAGACTGCCATGAACGGGCACCTGTTTTAAGAGCGTGCGTACACCGCTATCGAGGTCTAAGGCATACCAGCTCGGAGGGCGGGTAAACGACTCTTCGCGCAGGTGCAGCGTGCGTGCATTAAAGTGTGGCGAGTCTTCCAGCAGCTGTGAACAGGGCGTTTCGGGCAGCTCAATGTAGCTATCAAGCAGCGTTTGATGGTGACTATCCAGCTCCAAGCGCCGCAGCAGTACCTGCGCATCCTGATGGCTTCTCTCAGCCAGTATCAAGCCCCACTCAAACGCATCAACCCCTTCCAGTGTCGCGTCATCGCGATGCGCAATCAGCGGCTGCCAACTGGCGTTATCGCTTTCGGCGCGCATATCCAGCTGAAAGTGGGGGCCCGTCTGGTTGTGTAGGCGATAAAAGACCCCTGGCCGATGATCAATGCTGACTTCCACGCCCGGCTCGCGGGCATGCAGGCAAACGAGGGGTGTTTCGGGCTGGTCGGCAGGTAGGGCGAGAACTTCGGTGGTGTCTTTTGAGCCGCTCTCGATGATCAGCCACGCTTTAGAGCGCGTTTTACCCACGCCTACCCAAAATTCTGGGTCTGCCTCGCGTAACACCAGGGTCGGTGTCTGCATAGGGGCATGTTCTGCGAACGCGACCCATAGCCGCCATAGGCTGTCAGGGCGCTGGGTATCGTCGAAACGGGTAAACAGCAGCGTGGCGCCGTCTGCAGTTTGGTCCTCTGCCCAGCAAACGCTGGGTCCGATATCGCTAAGTAGTTGGCGCGGCGTGCCGTTAGGCAGCGCTTTTAACCAGAGTGTGAAGCGTTCATCGCCCTGGGTATCTTCGGTCCAGGCGAGCCACTGCTCATCCGGGGAGAGCGCCATATCACCCATGTCGTAGAACGGCTGCTCGGCAGCGCGCTCGCGAACGTCAAAAAAACAGCTTTTTTGCTCAGGTTGGCCATTTGGGTAACGCCACCAGCAGGGGTAATCATCCTCAGCGCCGGTCTCGCTCCAGAACGTAAAGTGGTCAAGCGCTGTCTCTAGACTTTTCACCGCCAATTCACGGCGCGCTAGGTGCGAGTGGTAAAGGGTGTCTGCGAGGGGGGAGAGCGGTGCAAACCAATCGGCATGCTGCTGGTTGGCCGCGGTAAGAAAATCGCTGACATCAGCGCTTTCGCGGTTTTCTAACCAGTGCCATTCAGGGTCATCGGCGCGATAATAGCGCGCTACGGGCGAGCCTTCGTGCATACCAGGCTGTGCTTTCATAAATTGATAGGTACCATAACGGGAAATCAACGTCGGGTGCTTCCACCCACATGAGGGGTATTATGCTGTTTGCAGACTCAATGTCACTGCTGTGGTTCAGTTATTACGGTCTTTCACTGCTGGTGCTGCTAGCGGTTTACTTTGGATTGGCATTTTTGCCGCGTTTGCCTCGGCTCATCGTGACATGGGGCGTGGCGGGGGCGATGTGGATGCCTGCCAGTTATCGGCTGCCACTGGTCGAAGAGGGTGAGTTCTATAGCGGTTGGGCACCGTCCGCTATGGTCGCTGCCGTGGGCGTTTTTGAGAACAGTGCCACTGCTCTGCGCAACGGCTTGCTCTGGTTAGTCTTAGGAATAGTCCTAGGCGCGGGGATTGGTGTAGCGCTGTGGTGGTGGCGTCGTCCTGCGCCTGTTGAAGACACGCCTGCCCGCCGCCAAGTGGAGGACCCACAGCCTACTCGCCGCCGCGAACCGGTTATCCGTTAATGCGACTGGCATCAAGGGGGTGGGCCAATGTGTGAGCTATTGGGTATGAGCGCTAATGTGCCTACCGATATCTGCTTTAGCTTTTCAGGCTTTTTACATCGCGGTGGTGGCACAGGCCCTCATCGCGATGGGTGGGGCATCGCCTTTTATGAAGAGGGCGGCTATCGCGAATTTAGAGACCCTCACCCTTCTGTGGATTCACCGATTGCGCGTTTAATTTGCGACTACCCCATCAAATCAAATGTTGTGATCAGCCATATTCGCCAAGCCAACGTAGGCGGCGTGCGATTGGCCAACACGCACCCCTTTGCTCGTGAAATGTGGGGGCGGCCCTGGTGCTATGCCCATAATGGGCAATTAAGTGATTGGCAGGAACTGCCTTTAGGGGTTTACACCCCGGTTGGCAATACCGATAGCGAACACGCGTTTTGCTGGTTAATGGGCGAGTTGCGCCGGGTGTTTCCAACGCCACCGGCTGCCCCAGAAACGCTTTGGGAAAAGCTCCATGACCTCTGCGAGCAGCTAAGAGGGCTGGGCGTTTTTAATCTACTCCTTTCTGACGGCGTCCATCTTTATAGCTACTGCTCTACCAAACTGGCGCACATCACTCGCCGTGCGCCTTTTGGTGAAGCGGAGTTGTCAGATGCAGAGATGACGGTCAATTTTATCGAGCACACCACGCCTAACGACATTGTCTCGGTGATTGCCACCGAGCCACTGACTCAAAATGAAGCATGGCAGCGCATGGTGCCTGGGGAGTTATTGGTGTGGAGAGAGGGAGAAATTAACGCTCGATACTGTCCATAAGATAAGTCCCGGTGATGGACTATAAGCTAAAGTTGAAACGCAAGTTTCAATCGATCGTTTTACAGTGTCATAAACGTCGTATATCGTTGGCGTTTAATCTCTTTATACAACCACACCACAATAACAAGGTCGGTCTCACATCGACACGGATAGCGGAGATAGCCCATGAGCGAACACGCCAATACTCCTATTTTAAGCGGACCAGCGCTTGAAGGATTGGATCAATATCACTCTGTTACGGATGTTTTTCACTCGGCGGTCTCTCGCTTTACCAACAAGCCTGCCTTCACCTGCATGGGGAAGACGCTGTCGTTTTCCGACCTTGACCGTCTCTCAGCCCATTTTGCCGCCTGGCTTCAGCATGAAACCGACTTAGTGCCTGGCGATAGAATTGCTATACAACTGCCCAACGTACTGCAGTTTCCGGTGGCGGTATTTGGTGCTTTGCGGGCGGGGCTTGTAGTGGTCAATACCAACCCGCTATACACCGAGCGGGAGATGGCGCATCAGTTTAAAGACTCCAATGCTAAAGCCATTGTGATTCTGGCCAATATGGCCGACAAGCTTGAGAAAGTGCTCGATAAAACGGAAATCAAGCATGTATTGGTCACGCAGCTGGGCGATTTACACGATGTGCCTAAGCGTTGGTTGATTAATGCGGTTGTGAAACACGTCAAGAAAATGGTGCCTGCATACTCATTGCCAAGTGCAGTGGGCTTTCGTGATGCCCTGAAAAAAGGAGCATCGTTAAAGCACACGCCCGTTGAGCGCAATATGGACGACTTAGCGGCGCTGCAGTATACCGGGGGCACCACCGGTATGCCGAAAGGTGCCATGCTGACCCACCGTAACCTAGTGGCCAATATGCTTCAGGCACGCTCGGCTATTGGCGAGCATCTCACGGACGGCGAAGAGCTGGTGATTGCACCGCTGCCCGTGTACCACATCTACACCTTTACCGTGAACTGCCTGTTCCTGATGGAAACCGGCAACCACTCGCTGCTGATCACTAACCCCCGCGACTTGCCGAATTTCGTTAAAGAGCTGAAGGGGCTGCCGTTCACGGGTTTTATCGGCCTCAATACGCTGTTTAACGCGCTGTGCAATCGGGACGATTTCAAGCAGCTCGACTTCTCTAAGTTGAAGCTGACCATTTCAGGCGGCATGGCGTTAACCAAAGCGGCGGCACAGCGCTGGGAAGAGACCACCGGCTGCCCGATCGCCGAAGGTTATGGTCTAACGGAAACCTCGCCGATTGTCAGCTTCAACCCTAACGATGCGATTCAACTGGGCACGATTGGTAAGCCGGTCGCGGGCACCTCGGTGAAAGTGGTCGATGCTGATGGTAACGATGTGCCGCTTGGCGAGCCGGGCGAACTTTGCGTGCAAGGCCCGCAGGTCATGAAAGGGTACTGGCAGCGTGAAGAAGAGACGCGCAACGCTATTGATGAAAACGGCTGGTTCCATACTGGCGATATCGCCGTGCTGCAGGACGATGGCTACATCAAGATCGTTGATCGTAAAAAAGACATGATCCTGGTGTCGGGCTTTAACGTCTACCCCAATGAGGTTGAAGACGTAGTAGCCGCCCACCCCGATGTGCTGGAAGCGGCGGCTGTTGGCGTTGCCGACGAGAATGCAGGGGAGGCTATCAAGCTGTTTGTGGTGTCCAAAAACAGCCAGCTTGACGCTGAAACGCTGCGCGCTTGGTGTAAGAAAGAACTAACGGCCTATAAAGTGCCCAAGTACATCGAGTTCCGCGACGAGCTGCCGAAAACCAACGTCGGTAAGGTGCTGCGTCGCCAACTGCGCGACCAGGAAACAACCCATGCGCCGTAAGGGTTGAACACTCGGTCAAGCGGGCGTTAGGCGTCTCGTTCGCGAAAGCGTTACAATGGTCGGCCCACTTACGAGTGGGCCGACGTTTATTCTGAGATGGAACCGAGCCTAACGTGACCACCGACACGCACTCATCCCGCATCGATACCCCACAAGACAACGCCCCCTCGCTTACAGCGCTCACTGAGTCGCTTACAGCGCTCACTGAGTCGCTGAGTCACGTTATGCTGCGTGATCAGGAGCGGCTCTCGCGTCGTGTGGCGGGCCTGCGGCGTCGGCAGCGAGAAAAGAAGCCGATCGACCGCGGCTTGAACGAGGTGGAGCGGGAAGTCGACAAAGCCAAGCAACTGCTGGCGCAGCGCGAAGCCCTGCGCGTGACGCTGGATTACCCGGCAGAGCTGCCGGTGGTAGAGCGCCGTGAGGATATTCTTGCCGCGATTCGCGACCACCAGGTGGTGGTCGTGGCAGGGGAAACCGGCTCGGGTAAAACCACGCAGCTGCCCAAAATGTGTTTAGAGCTTGGCCGAGGCCGAAAAGGGTTGATTGGTCATACGCAGCCACGGCGGCTGGCTGCGCGCAGCGTTGCAGGGAGGCTGGCGGAAGAGTTGAGCGTGCCGCTAGGCGAGCAGGTGGGCTATCAGGTGCGCTTTAACGACCAAAGCTCGCCGAGCACACTCGTTAAGCTGATGACCGATGGCATCCTGCTGGCTGAGACGCAGCACGACCCGCTGCTGCTGCGCTACGACACGCTGATTATCGACGAAGCCCACGAGCGTAGCCTTAACATCGATTTCTTACTGGGTTACCTCAAGCGTCTGCTGCCTAAGCGCCCTGATTTGAAAGTCATCATTACCTCCGCAACGATCGACGTGGAGCGCTTTGCGGCCCATTTCGGCTCGCCTAAAACGCCTGCGCCGGTGGTCGAGGTGTCTGGACGCACGTTCCCGGTAGATGTCCACTACCGCCCGCTGGTGCGCAGCGAAGAGGACGAGGATGACCGCACGCTGCAGGAGGGGATTTTGCATGCCGTGCGTGAGATCGAAACAATCGAGCGTGAAAAAGGCTGGCTGCATGGCCCCCGCGATGTGCTGGTGTTTCTACCCGGCGAGCGGGAAATCCGCGAAACCGCCGATACGCTGCGCCGCGCGGATTTAAAGGGCACCGAGATTCTGCCGCTGTATGCACGGCTCTCTAATGAGGAGCAGAACCGGGTGTTTGCTCCCCACCGTGGGCGTCGCATCGTACTGGCAACTAACGTGGCTGAAACGTCGCTCACCGTGCCGGGAATTCGCTATGTTATCGACCCTGGCCTTGTACGCATTAGCCGCTACAGCTACCGGGCGAAAATCCAGCGGCTGCCCATTGAGCCGGTCAGTCAGGCAAGCGCCAATCAGCGTAAGGGCCGCTGTGGGCGGATTGCGGAAGGCGTGTGTATTCGTCTTTATGACGAAGAGGATTTTCTATCACGCCCTGCATTTACCGACCCGGAGATTCAGCGCACCAACTTAGCATCGGTCATTCTTTCAATGCTGGCGCTCAAGCTCGGCAATATTGAAGACTTCCCCTTTGTTGATCCGCCCGATGGCCGCTTTGTCAAAGATGGCTTCCGGCTGCTATTTGAACTGGGCGCAGTAAATGATAAGCAACAGCTTAGCGCCCTGGGGCGTAAGCTGGCGAAACTACCCATTGACCCGCGTTTGGCCCGTATGGTGTTGGCCGGTGCAGAGCGAGGCAGTCTGCGGGACGTGCTGGTCGTGGTCTCTGCGCTGGCGATTCAAGACCCCCGTGACCGGCCCGCTGACAAGCGCCAAGCCGCTGACCAAGCTCACCAGCGCTGGCACGACCCAGACTCCGATTTCGTTGCGCTGCTAAATTTATGGCATGGCATCGAGAATGCTCGTGAAGCGTTATCGGGCAACCAACTGCGCCGCTGGTGCCGTGACCACTACATTAACTACCTGCGCATGCGCGAGTGGCACGATACGTTCCGCCAGTTGCGCCAATTGCTGCGGGATATGGACATCGAGGTACCTGCGCCGCTGCCTCGTGATGAGAACGAGAGCGAAGAGCAGGCCAAGCAGGCAAGGCGAAAAACATCCGGCAAGCTGCACCAGGCGCTGCTGTCGGGCCTGCTCTCCAACTTGGGCACGCTGCTTGAGAATCGAGAGTACCTTGGTGCACGTAACCGCAAGTTTATGATTCACCCTGGCTCTGGGCTGGCGAAAAAAACACCCAAATGGGTCATGGCCTTTGAGCTGATTGAAACCACCAAGCTGTTTGCGCGCACCGTCGCAAAGATCGACCCGCAGTGGATCGAGCCCCAAGCGCAGCATCTGGTGAAAAGTAGCTATAGCGAACCCCATTGGGAAATGAAGCGCGCGCAGGTCGTGGCGTTTGAACAGGTCACTCTGTTTGGCCTGCCGATTGTGGCGCGCCGTCGCGTCCATTACGGGCCGATTGCGCCCCAGGAGTCGCGGGAGCTGTTTATTCGTCGGGCGCTGGTGGAAGGCGAGTTCCAAACCAAAGGAGAATTCTTCACCCATAATCGTGCGCTGATCGAAGAGGTAGAGGCGCTAGAAGATCGTGCCCGCCGACGGGATATCTTGGTGGACGAAGAGACGCTGTTCGCCTTCTACGATGAGCGGATACCCACCGATATCGTTAACGGCAAGGGCTTTGAACACTGGCGCAAGCAGGCCGAGCGCCAAGATCCCACGCTGCTGAAGTTTGATATCGATGCGCTAAAAGCTCGGGATGCCCACGACGTTACTCAGGCGCAGTACCCAGATCATCTAACGCTTTCTGGGGTGGCTTACCCGGTCAGTTACCATTTCGACCCGGATGCCGACGATGACGGCGTGACGCTCACGGTGCCCGCCGCCATGCTGCCTCAGCTGCCTGTTCACGCGTTAACGTGGTTAGTGCCAGGGCTGCTGCGCGAAAAGTGCATTGCACTGCTGAAATCGCTGCCGAAAAGTATTCGCCGCCAAGTGGTGCCCATCCCCGACTGGGTCGATGCCGCGCTGGAGACTCTCGTGCCTGATGAGCGGCCGCTCACCGAAGCGCTGGGGGAATTTATCCGTCGCCGCACCGCCACTCGCGTTCACTCAGATGATTGGCGTCTTGATCTGCTGCCGCCGCATCTCATTATGAACGTGCGGGTCGTTGATCATGCGGGTAAAACGTTAGGCCAAGGACGCGATGTGCGTGCGCTGGAGCGACGTTTCGAAGAGGCGGCGAGTGCAGGCGCCCAGGCGCTGGCCGATCAGGCAAGCCAAGCGCCCGCCTTGGATGAGTTACCAGAGTCGCCGCTGCCCGAGTCGCGGGTAACGACTCAGGCCGGTATCCGAGTGGAAGCTTACCCAGCACTAATGGCCGAGGCCCATAGCTTTAAAGTGGCGCTTTTTGATCATCCCGCGAAGGCGGCGGCGGTTCACCAGGAAGGCGTGGCACGCTTGGCCATTGCCAAGCGGCCAGAACAGGTGAAAGCCATCAAGCGCTTACCTGGCGTGGAAAAGTGCGCTCTACTCTTTGCTAAAGTGGGTAGTAAACAAGCATTAGTGGATGATTTGCTGCTGGCGGTCTTCACGCAGGTGGTGGCAACACATCCGCTGCCACGCTCTGCCAATGAGCTCACCGAGCGGCTTAAGGCAACCGAAAGTGAGCTGATTCCTTATGCAACATCGCTACTGACACGCATTGAAGAGGCGCTTAAAGGGCATCTGGCGGTGACCAAAGTGCTTAAAGGGAAGCTTAACTTTGCCCTAGCGCTCGTTTACAGCGATGTAAGCGCGCAGATGCAGCGCTTGGTTTATCCTGGCTTTATTCGCGATGCAGGGGAGTGGCTTAGCGAATATCCGCGCTATACCGAAGCGGCTCTCATCCGCCTCGATAAAGCGGCCCGTGAACGTGGTCGTGACCAAATGATGATGCAGGATGTCCAAGCCCTAGAGGCTCGTTTTGATGCGCGGCGAAAAAGCGAGCGCAGAGGTGCCGCTGAAGACCCTGAATTGGTCTCATTTGGCTGGTGGATACAGGAGTTGCGAGTATCGCTATTCGCCCAGCAGCTAGGCACTCAGATGCCGGTATCCGTGAAGCGCTTGGAAAAGCGTTGGGAAGAGATTACCAGCGTTTAATGCTAAACGAGCAAGCGCTTAGGCTTAGATAGGGCGGGGTAGACATTCCCGCCATACGCTATTTTACTGACGGTTTCGGCTATGTGCCTTGAGGCCGCAATAAGGAGACAGGCATGACCAATGTAGTGATCACCGGTACAGGACTCTATACACCGGAAAACGCCATTGATAACGCGGCGTTGGTCGCTGCTTTTAACGCGTGGGTTGATCACCATAACTCCCAGCATGCGGATGCCATCGCGCGTGGAGAGCAAGAAGCACTTGCTTATTCCAGCAGTGAATTTATTGAGAAAGCCTCGGGAATTAAAAGTCGCTATGTGCTCGATGCCCAAGGGATCCTTGACCCTGAGCGTATGCGGCCTAAACTGCCTCAACGTCATAATGATGAACCATCTATTCAGTGTGACATGGCGACCCAGGCAGCGCGTCAGGCGCTAGAAACGGCACAGGTCGATGCCGCCGATATTGAGCTGGTGATTGTGGCCTGTTCAAACTTAGAGCGTGCCTACCCGGCGGTCGCGGTAGAAGTGCAGCAAGCGTTGGGAACATCGGGTTACGGCTTTGATATGAACGTGGCGTGTAGCTCCGCCACGTTCGCTTTAGAAACAGCGGCCAATGCGATTGCGTCAGGCAGCGTAAAACGCGCGCTGATTGTGAATCCAGAGATTTGCTCTGCGCATTTGAACTTCAGAGATCGTGACAGCCACTTTATTTTCGGCGATGCTTGTACGGCTATGGTACTGGAAAATAGCGATGTTGCTGTGGCCAACGAGCGTTACGAAATTCTGGGAACGCGGCTTGTGACTAAGTTTTCCAATGCGATTCGCAACAATGCGGGCTTTTTAAACCGCGTGACCGATAGCGATCCGCAGGCGTTAGATAAGCTGTTCGTTCAGGAAGGACGCCGCGTTTTTAAAGAGGTGTGCCCCATGGTCGCTAAGCTTATCACTGACCATCTCGCTTCATTAGAGCTGTCGGGGGCGGATTTAACGCGGATGTGGTTACATCAGGCCAACCGCCATATGAACGATTTGATTGCACGTAAAGTGCTGGGTGAAGAACCCAACGAAGCACAGGCACCGATTATTTTAGATCGCTATGCGAATACCAGCTCAGCGGGTTCGATTATCGCTTTCCATCTTCACCGTGAGGCACTGTTGGAAGGGGATATCGGCGTTATTTGCTCGTTTGGGGCGGGGTACAGTGCAGGCAGTGTGGTGCTACGTCGCCAGTAATAGGCCGATGATGCCTATCACCGGCTATGTTAGGAATAGCGTTCTATGTTGAAAGAGGAAATCGCATGCTGAGGCTGTTGGCACCGCAAAAAGAGGGTCTAAGCACATGGCAGAAGCTATTGCCTATCGTGTTGCTAGCCACGTTAAGCATGGGAGGGTGTGCCAGTACGGGGTCTTCTCAAGAGGAAGACGCTGCGCAAGAGCGTGTAGCGGCAGACCCGCAGGACCCTTGGGAGGGCTTCAACAGGCGTGTGTTCGCGTTTAATGATGTGCTGGACCGCTACGCCCTCAAGCCCGTTGCACGAGGGTATAAGGCAGTCACTCCCGAGCCGGTGCAAACTGGGGTTGGCAACTTTTTCTCCAACTTAGGCGAAGTGCGTACCGTGCTCAATAGCCTGCTGCAGGGCAAACCCGCCAACGCGGGGTTAGCAACATCACGATTCTTGATCAACTCGACGGTGGGTATTGGCGGCTTGCTTGACTATGCCACGCTCATGGAAATTACCGCGGATAAAGAAGATTTTGGTCAAACCATGGCCGTGTGGGGCTGGGAGGACTCGCGCTATTTAGTGTTGCCTCTGCTAGGTCCGCGCACGCTCAGGGATGCCTCTGGCTTGCCAGCCGATTCCGCTGCGAATCCCATTACGTATATGGACGATCATCAGCTACGTGCAGGCCTGACGGCACTCGATATTATTCACCTTCGCGCGGGCTTGTTAGACCAAGAATCGTTGATTTCGGGGGATCGCTACCGGTTTGTCCGCGATGCCTATTTGCAGCGCCGCCAGTTTGAGGTGAATGACGGTGTGCTTGGCGAAGACCCGTTTGCCACAGATGATTTTGATTTCGACGATACCGACTTCGGTGACGACGATTTCGCCGATTGAGGCCTAACATGGATCACGCTAAGCAGTTGATCGCGGTAATCGACGAGCCCGGTGCAGAGCGTGACGCGCTGGCTGAGGCGATTACCTGTGACGGTATGTGGGTGTTTGCTGCAGATAATATTGACCATCTGCCTAGTGGCACGGCGCTGATTGTCGCGCATGCTCGGGCAGTGCCGCGTCAACAGTGGTCTCAGTTGACCCACCGGTTGCCAACCCTGGTCGTCAGCGACTCTCGTCAGGATGCTGACTTGATTAAGGCCATTGATGTGGGGTTGGTGGACTACATCGTTCATCCGCTGCGACATACCGAGCTGCTGCGCCGAATGATTCGTAAGGCGATTGAGCTTCACACCTTAGCCCAAGAGCGTGATCGTGATCGTGAACGTCTCGCTGAACTCAATGGGAGCCTTGAGACTCACCTTGCGCTACTGCGGATGGACCAGCAAAGCGGGGGGCATATTCAGCGGCGTTTGTTGCCAGCGCATCCTAAAGTGATCAACGGCGTTTATTACGACTACTGGTTTGCGCCATCGCTTTATTTGTCGGGGGATTTTCTCGACTATCAGCGTTATAACGACCGTTTTAGCGCGTTCTATTTTGCCGATGTCTCTGGGCATGGAGCGTCGTCGGCCTTTGTCACGGTGCTGCTGAAGTATTTGTGCAACCGATGGTTAAGCGAGTGGGATGGCCAAGCGCCAGAGCGGCTGCCGCCTGATTGGTTAGCGGCGATGAATCGTGAGCTTCAGGATACCAACATTGGTAAGCATGCCACGTTATTCGTCGGTGTTATTGACCATGAAGCGCATACTCTTCACTATTCGCTCGGCGCACAGCTACCGATGCCGCTGTTGGCGGCTGACGGTAAGCTGGAGCGCTTAACCGGGGAGGGAATGCCGGTAGGCCTTTTCCCAGATGTGGAGTATCCTGCGCTTAGCTGTGCTTTACCGGCCAACTTTCGTTTGTGGCTGTGTTCAGACGGTGTATTGGAATGCTTGCCGGGTAAAACGCTCGACACGCGGCTCACGGAACTTGAGCAACTCGTTAGCGAAAGTGTCACGCTTGAGCAGTTGCGCGATCGGCTAGCCAAAACCAATTCGCTTTTGATAGAGGGCGATGAGGATGATGAGGCGAACCAGGACCGCGATGCTTTACCCGATGACCTGACAATCATGATGGTGAGCGGATTTGGTCATGCTGATTGAAGAGGGCCGCATTAAAGCGGCGTTCAACTCTGGTGTTTTTGTGTTAAAACTCTGTGGCGATGTGCGGTTAACGCTATGCGCCACGCTAGATACCCAAGCGCAACGTCTTGCTGAAACCCCTGGCCTTCAGGCGGTGATGATTGACCTGCGCGAAGCGACCAATGTCGACTCAACGGCGCTGGGTTTTCTGGCCAAAGTAGCCATGGCGGTTAAAGGGCGGCTGGAACAGCCTCCGACGATTATTGCTGATAACCCTGATGTACGGCAAATGCTGGACGTGATGGGCTTCGCGCGTTTTTTTACTCTGATGGAAGCGCCTCTGCAGCCTAGTGCAACACTTAACTCTTCTATGCAAGACCTGCCCGCTGAGCCTGCAGATGAAGAAGGCTTGCGTACGCGTATTCTCGAGGCGCATCGCATTTTAATGCATATGAACGAGCATAATCGCGAACAGTTTCAGCCGCTGGTAGAGATGCTTGAAGCGCAATCCACAGTGGCACATAAATAAAACACCCTCTTACCTAGTCGATAAGAGGGTGTGATGGATATGCTACCCAAACTGGCTGGAAGCAATTAGCTCTGCCGTAGTTTGCCAAGTAGCTCTTCAAGCTTGCGCTGGTCGGCCATGAATTTACGAATGCCTTCAGCCAGCTTGTCAGACGCCATTTCATCTTCGTTCATTTGCCAACGAAAATCTGCTTGGGCTAGCGCCTGCTCTGCTGAGCTGCTGGCACCCATGGGCGTTAGCTGGCGGGGAAGGTCGCCCTGTAGTTCATCTAACTCGTTAAGCAGCGCAGGGGATATAGTGAGGCGGTCACAACCTGCCAAGGCTTGTATTTCGCCTACGTTACGGAAGCTGGCTCCCATCACAATCGTTGGATAGCCGTGACCCTTGTAGTAGTCATAAATACGCTTAACCGATTGTACGCCAGGGTCATTGGCGCCGCTGAAGTCAGCTTCCGGCGAGCGCGCTTTGTGCCAGTCGAGAATACGGCCCACAAACGGTGAAATCAGCGTAGCGCCAGCATCGGCACAGGCCTGCGCCTGAGCAAAGCCAAACAGCAGCGTCAGGTTGGTGCGAATGCCATCGCGCTCAAGCTGGCGGGCCGCTTGAATGCCTTCCCAGGTGGACGCCATTTTAATCAAAATACGCTCAGGGCCGACACCATGCTGGGCATAGCGCTCAATTAGCGAGTGCGCTTTGGTAATGGTGGCATCACGGTCAAACGAGAGGCGGGCACTGACTTCTGTCGACACATAGCCCGGCACCAGCTTGCTAATCTCGCTGCCAATATCCACCGCGACACGGTCTACCGCGTCGTCGAGATCGGTGCTCTCTTTGGCGATGCTTGCCAAGCGAGCGCGGCGCTCTTCCTGCTGGGCAGCTTGAAGGATGAGAGAGGGGTTGGTAGTTGCATCCTGGGGCTGGAAGCGGCGAATAGCCTCAAGGTCGCCCGTATCAGCAACCACGGTGGTCATTTCTTTTAATTGGCTTAATAGGCTAGTGGCCATGCAATGCTCCTTGGTTGTCCTGTGGGGTACTTTAGCAAGGGCCGCGCGTGGCGAACAGACACCGACAAATGAATTGAAATCGATTATGATTAGCGGCCTACCTTTTCGGCGGCACGCGCCGCTTTTTTTATGCCCATTTTAAGGAGGCTTATGGAACTTAATCCTCGTCGGGTGGCTTGGTTGGTGGCCGCCAACACAGCGCTTGCGCCTTTCGCGATTGATGCCTATCTGCCTGCCATCGGCATACTGGCTGAGAGTATTAATGCCAGCATTCACCATACTGAACTCTCGATCAGTATGTTTTTGTTTGGATTTGCATTGGGTCAGCTCTGCTTTGGGCCGTTATCAGATCGGTTAGGCCGGAAGCCGGTGCTGTTAAGTGGGCTAGTGGTCTTTATGCTGGCCAGCCTAATGATTACCACTGCCGATAGCTTAACGTCGCTATTGGTTTGGCGCTTTATTCAAGCGTTAGGGGGCGGCGCCTGTGTGGTGAACTCGGCTGCCATCGTACGCGACTGTTTCAGCGGGCGTGAGGCGGCTAAGGTGATGTCCACCATGGCCATGATCATGATGCTGGCCCCGCTGGTGGCACCGGCGGTGGGTAGCCTGCTGCTTCACATTGCTGGCTGGTGGCTCATCTTTATTTTCCTGGCTGTTTATGCCGGTTTCTTACTTTGGCTGTTAGGTACGCGCTTACCTGAAACCCGCGATACCAACTTGCCTGCGGCCTCGCCTCGGCAAGTGATCCGCAACTATGCAAGCGTGCTGCGCCACAAAGAGGGCATGGGTTATATCTGTGCGGTAGCCGCTTCGTTTGCCGGGCTATTTGCCTTTGTGACCGCATCGCCATTTTTATACTTGGACTATTTTTCGCTTTCGCCAAGCGTCTACCCACTGGTGTTTGGGGTCAACGTGGTGGTGATTGCACTCTCCAATCGCGTCAATATTCACTTGCTGCGCAATCGCACACCACAGCAGAACCTGCGCTTAGGACTGGCTGTTCAGCTGGTGGCCGCCCTGGGTCTTGTGTTGGCCACGGCGCTTAACGTGGCGTCGCTCTATGTGGTGGTGCCGCTGGTGATGATGTTTACGGGCATGATTGGTCTGATTACGCCCAATGCCATCTCTTCACTTCTGGATCATTTTGGCCATATCAGTGCCACGGCTACCGCACTGCTGGGTGGCATACAGTTTAGCTGTGGGGCGCTGGCAGGTGTCTTAGTAGGGCTGTTCCAGGTTGAGCACTTATGGCCCATGGTGCTGACCATGTTAGGTGCTGCCCTGCTGGGTAATATCGGTGTGAGAATGCTAACCCAAGCCCCAAAGGTGGATGATGCGTTGTAATGGATAGCCTGCTGCAGTGGTTAGAGGTGCCCTTGGATAGCTGGTTAGCCTGCGCAGCTGTACTGCTGTTAGGTGCCTTTGTACAGCGGGCCACGGGCTTTGGCTTGGCGGTGGTGGGTGCGCCACTGCTGTTGATGATAGAGCCACGGCTGGTGCCGGTGATTTTGGTGCTGTTTGGTTTCACTGTCTCTTTGATGATGGTGCGCCGTTACTGGCATGAGGTGAGGTTAAGGGAAATAGGCGTTGCCCTGATTGGACGCTTACCGGGTAACGGATTGGGCATTTGGCTGTTGCTGGCAGCGCCGATGGTTGTGCTGGAAAAGTTAATTGCCGCCATCGTGCTATTTGCTGTGCTGGTCACGGTATGCCGCTTCGAACTGCCGGTGAACCGCTTCACGCTATTTGTGGCGGGCATTCTCTCCGGCGTTTTTGGGACGGTGGCGGCCATCGGCGGGCCGCCCATTGTGCTACTCATGCACGGTTTCTCACCTGACCGCATGCGCGGCAACTTAGCAGCCTTTTTTGTCCTAACCTCTCTATTAACCCTGCTGACGCTGGCGCTGGCAGGGCAGATCAGCGTTTGGCACTTCAAGCTGGCGCTTACCTTTCTTCCTGCTGTCTTACTGGGCAATGCACTGGCCGATACCATCGCCCATCGATTGGATAAACAACTGCTGCAGCGCTTGTCATTGGGGTTATGCACCCTCGCAGCGCTTGGCTTACTGCTATAGGCGAAGCAGCCGAACAAAAAGTTTGGCTGTTTTTTTTCGATGTCATAAAGATGTCATCGAAGCGGTGCAAAGTACGTCATGCGAAGGCCAGAACCCTACATCGACAGGAGTATTTCGCATGAACCGTATTCTAAAAACTACCGTCATTGCGGCGGCTGTAATGAGCGTTGCCGGTGTGGCACAGGCGCGTGACCAGATTCGTATCGTTGGCTCCAGTACTGTTTACCCGTTTGCCAGCTACGTTACTGAAGAGTTTGGAGCGCTGACCAACTACCCGACGCCAGTGATCGAGTCCACGGGTTCTGGTGGTGGTATTCGTCTGTTCTGTAACGGTGTTGGTGAAGGCACTCCGGACATCACCAACGCTTCTCGTCGCATGAAGCCTTCTGAGCTTGAGCGTTGTGAAGAGAACGGTGTGACTGACGTTACCGAAGCCAAAATTGGTTCTGACGGTATCGTTCTAGGCTTGGCGGCTACTAACGAGCCGATCGACCTGACGCTTGAGCAAATTTTCCTGGCGGTGGCCGCCCAGGTGCCGGTCGACGGCGAACTGGTAGATAACCCCTACACCAACTGGAGCGACATCGACGCTTCTCTGCCGGATCGCGCCATCTCTATCTATGGCCCGCCCAGCACTTCCGGTACCCGTGATGCTTTCGAAGAGCTGGTGATGGAAGCCGCCTCTGCCGAAATGGACATCTACGGTGAAGAAGGTTACACCGATATCCGTACTGACGGTGTTTACATCGACGCCGGTGAGAACGACAACCTAATCGTTCAGCGTCTGGCGGAAGACACCGGTGCCTTCGGTATCTTCGGCTACTCCTTCCTGGTTGAGAACCCGGACACCATCATGGGTGCGACCATTGGCGGTGTTGAACCTGAAGTAGAAGCCATCAGCTCTGGTGAGTACCCGGTTGCTCGTTCACTGTGGTTCTACCTGAAGAACCAGCACGCTGACGAAGTCACTCCGATGTATGAATACGCCAACATGTTCATGGAAGACCAGATGATCGGTTCTGACGGTTATCTGGTAGACATCGGCCTGATTCCGCTACCGGAAGCGGAGCGTGAGCAGGCTCGCCAGAAAGTTGCTGACCGCGTTAAGCTGGTTGCTGCTGATCTGGAATAATCGCTAGCACATATAATCGCTAGCACATAGTGACAACATGGCCGGTAGCCTTTGCTACCGGCCATTTGTTTTTGGGTCACGCTGTCTTTCTTTGTCATATTGCTGTCATGTTTTTAATCCAAAGTAGCAGCCAACACGATTTCATTAGGTGATGCGAGAGAAATTCGATGCAAACAAACCAGCTACTTTTACTCTTTTGCACAGTGCTCTTGCTGCTTGGGCTAGTGGCCTTTTTTGTGGGCCGAGCGAAGGCTGCGCGGGTCCGTGCTTCTGGCGCGGCGATGTATGCACAGCCTGACCAATATGCGTGGTTTGCTGTTCTCTCAACAGCAGGCCCTGCGGTGCTGGTGGGGGCGCTAGGCTCGCTACTGTTATTACTGTTAGGCGCAGATATTCCGCCCATGTATTTATTAGCAGCTAGTTTAGTGGTCGCTGCGGCTGGTTTGGCGGTTGGTGTGGCTCAAGTGAAGCCCCATTTTCACGCTCGCCAAGCCATTGAACGGGTGATTCGCTGGGTGCTAACCGGCGCCGCGATGATATCGATCTTTACTACCTTCGGTATTCTGTTTTCGATCATTTCGGAAGCCCTGCGCTTTTTCCAAATGCACAGCTTCTGGGAGTTCATTACCGGTACAACCTGGAACCCTGGGGCGAGCTTCCTAGCTGCCGCTGGACGCGGCGATGGTAGTGGCGCGCAGTTTGGCTCGGTACCGCTGTTCGCCGGTACCTTCATGATCACCGCGATTGCCCTGCTGGTGGCGGTGCCTATTGGCCTGCTGTCGGCTATTTACATGTCGGAGTACGCTCCACAGCGGGTGCGCACGATTGCTAAGCCGGTGCTTGAGGTGTTGGCAGGTATTCCCACGGTGGTTTACGGTTTCTTCGCCGCCATTACCGTCGCGCCGATTATCGTCAATATTGCCGGCTTCTTGGGTCTGGATGCCTCTTACAACAACGCCGTTGCCCCTGGCATCGTGATGGGCATCATGATCATCCCGTTCATCTCGTCGCTCTCTGATGACGTGATCAACTCTGTGCCTGACAGCATGCGTCAAGGCTCGCTGGCACTAGGGATGACGAAAGGTGAAACCATCCGGGACGTGGTCATACCTGCGGCACTGCCCGGTATCATTTCCGCCGCACTGCTAGGCATGTCCCGAGCGCTGGGTGAAACCATGATTGTGGTGATGGCGGCGGGTATGCGCCCGAACCTAACGGCCAACCCGCTAGAAGACATGACCACCGTGACCGTACGCATCGTGGCATCACTCACGGGCGACCAAGAGTTCGAGAGTGCTGAGACGCTGTCAGCGTTCGCCCTGGGCCTGGTGCTGTTCGTTGTGACTCTAACGCTCAACCTGGTATCTGTACTAATGATCCGCCGCTTCCGCGAAAAATACCGCGTGAACAACCTGTAACGCCGAGGAACTGATTCGATGAGCCACTCTTTTGACGAGATCAGCCAGCAGCTTAAGCGGCGTCACCGTAAGTCGGCACGCCTGAAGTGGATCTCCATGGGCGCGCTGGGCTTAGCAGGCCTGTTCTTAGTGCTGTTCTTTGCTGACATGCTGAGCAAAGGCCTACCTGCTTTCCAGCAGGCCTATATCAATACCGAAGTTCGCTACACCGAAGAAGCGAGCCGCGATGGTCGCCTAGCGTTTGAGGAGGAGCTGCTGCCGCTGATTAGCCGCACGGTGGTACGCGTTATTCCGCTACAGCTGCGCAACAACCCAGAAATGATCGGCACCTCTGAGCAGCGCTGGATGCTGGCCACCAGTGAGGTGGATCAGTACCTTAAAGGGCATCGGAACCGTCTAAGCGACGAAGAAAAAGCTGAGATTGATGAGCGTGTTGCCACCGGTCAGGTCGACTTGCGCTTTAATAAGACGTTCTTCGGTTCTGGGGATTCGAAAATCGCCGAGAACGCCGGTATCTTGTCGGCGGTGGTCGGTACCATCATGACCATGATCGTGACGCTGTTGATCTCTTTCCCCATCGGCGTGATGACGGCTATTTATCTGGAAGAGTTTGCCCCGGATAACCGCTTTACACAGCTGATCGAGATCAACATCAACAACCTAGCAGCGATCCCATCGATTCTATTTGGTTTGTTAGGTCTGGCGATCTTTATCAACTTCTTTGGTGTACCACGCTCATCTCCGCTGGCAGGCGGTATGACCCTGGCGCTGATGACCCTTCCCGTCATCATCATTGCCACCCGTACGGCACTGCGTAGCGTGCCGGACTCCATTCGCCATGCGGCATTTGGTGTAGGCTGCTCGCGCTGGCAAGTGGTGCGCGACCACGTTCTGCCGCTAGCGATGCCCGGTATCATGACCGGTTCGATCATTGGCCTAGCGCAGGCGATGGGTGAAACTGCACCGCTGATCATTGTGGGGATGGTGGCCTTTATTCCGGATGTCAGCGCTTCCTTTACCCAGGCAGCCACGGTCATGCCTGCGCAGATCTTTACCTGGTCAGGTGAGCCGGAGCAGGCCTTCGTTGAAAAAACCGCTGGTGGCATCCTAGTGCTACTGTCTGTGCTGATTTCGCTCAACGCCTTTGCCGTTGTGCTACGCAAGAAATTCGAGCGTCGCTGGTAAGCCGGCGCCCAAGAGGACACCTTATGAATAGCCAAGCACCCGTTATGAATCAGCAGCATGCACCAGACGTTGGCCAGCCTTACACACGTAATGAGCAAGCATGCCACGACCTCAGTATTCGTGTTCGCGATCTCAATTTGTGGTACGGCAAGAGCCAAGCGTTGAAAGGGCTGAATATCGACCTGTTCCAGAAGAACGTGACCGCGCTGATTGGCCCTTCGGGGTGCGGTAAGTCGACCTTTTTGCGCTGCTTGAACCGTATGAACGACTTGATTCCCAGCGTGCATATTGAAGGTCTGGTGGAGATGGACGGCCAGGATGTGAATGCTGGCAAGATGGATGAAGTGGCGCTGCGCCGCCGGGTGGGGATGGTGTTCCAAAAGCCTAACCCGTTCCCGAAATCTATCTACGAGAACATCGCCTACGCACCGCGTATGCACGATTTGGTGAGCCGTAAAGCCGATCAAGATGAGCTGGTCGAGAAGGCCCTGCGCGATGCCGGTTTGTGGAACGAAGTGAAAGACAAGCTGCAAGAGCCGGGCACCTCGCTCTCTGGTGGTCAGCAGCAGCGTCTGTGCATCGCACGGGCGATTGCTGTTCAGCCTGACGTCATTTTGATGGATGAACCGACCTCAGCCCTGGACCCGATCTCCACGGCCACCATCGAAGATTTGATGGATAAGCTGAAAGAGCAGTTCACCATCGTGACCGTGACGCACAACATGCAGCAGGCGGCGCGCGTGGCGGACTACACGGCGTTCTTCCATCTGGGGGAAATCATCGAGTACAACGATACGAAAGTAATGTTCTCGACCCCGGCACAGAAGAAAACCGAAGACTATATTTCTGGCCGTTACGGCTAAATAGACCGCTGTTTGTTGGCCCGCTGTCATGGCGGGCTTTCAAGCAGCGTTTTTTTGACTGTTGATATATGTTTTTTCGTATATAAGCGGTAGGCTTGGCCTTTATTGCATACTTGGAGACAACCCTATGTCACTTCGCATCGGTATTAACGGATTTGGCCGTATTGGACGCCTAGCGCTGCGCAGCCTTTGGTCGCAGGTAGCGGCAGGCGAGGTGACGTTGGTGCGTATTAACGACCCCGGTGGTGATGCGGCCACCTTTGCCCATTTATTGGAGTTTGATTCCGTCCACGGCCAATGGGCGCCGGGGCAGGGCATGGCAGCGCGTCAGGATGCCATTGTCATTGATGGGCATGAGGTGGCCTTTAGCACTCATAAAACCATTGCGGAAAGCGATTGGTCCAGCTGCGATGTGGTCATCGAGTGCTCCGGCAAAATGAAAAGTACCGACAAGCTGAATGCTTACCTGGATCAAGGCGTTGGGCGCGTGGTGGTGAGTGCGCCGGTGAAAGAGGAGGGCGTGCTCAATGTGGTGGTGGGTGTGAATGACCACCTGTTTGAGCCAGCCAAGCACCGTATTGTCACGGCCGCTAGCTGCACCACTAACTGCCTAGCGCCGGTCGTCAAAGTGATCCTTGAGCATTTTGGTATTCGTCACGGTTCCATGACCACCGTGCATGACATTACCAATACCCAAACCATTTTGGATGCCCCTCATAAAGACCTGCGTCGTGCCCGCGCCTGCGGCATGAGTCTCATCCCTACTACCACGGGCTCGGCGAAAGCCATTACGGCAATTTTCCCTGAACTGGAAGGCAAACTTAACGGCCACGCGATCCGCGTACCGCTGGCTAATGCATCGCTCACCGATATGGTGTTCGAGCTTGAACGAGAAGTGACCGTTGATGAGGTGAATCAAGCGCTCAAGGCTGCCGCCGATGGCCCCCTCAAAGGCATTCTGGGCTATGAAGAGCGCCCGCTGGTATCGATTGACTACCGTACGGACCCGCGTAGCTCGATTATTGATGCCCTCTCTACCATGGTGGTGAACGGCACTCAGTTAAAGCTCTACGCGTGGTACGACAATGAGTGGGGTTACGCCAATCGTACCGCCGAGCTGGCACTTATGGTGGGTGGGGAGCCGGTTGGTCGTGGCTGAATCGCTGCTGGATAACGTCAAGGCGCTACCGTTCGAGGTGCGCCAGTACATGCTGATTACCGGCAACTACTGGGCGTTCACCATTACCGACGGCGCGCTGCGGATGCTGGTGGTAATGTATTTCCACCAGCTCGGCTACTCGCCGCTGCAAATCGCCATGCTGTTTCTGTTCTATGAAGCGTTTGGCGTGGTAACGAACTTGGTGGGCGGCTGGCTAGGGGCGAGACTGGGCTTGAACCGCACTATGAATGTGGGGCTAGGGCTGCAAATTGTGGCGCTCGCCATGCTAATGGTCCCTGCTGGTATGCTGACCGTTGTGTGGGTCATGGCCGCCCAGGCGCTGTCGGGCATTGCCAAAGACCTCAATAAAATGAGCGCTAAAAGCGCCGTGAAGGTGCTGGTGCCGGCCACGAGTGCCAATGCCAACAGCGCCTTATACCGCTGGGTCGCTATGTTGACCGGCTCTAAAAATGCCCTGAAAGGCCTAGGCTTTTTCGTTGGCGGTGTGCTGCTCACGCTGATTGGCTTTCGTGGGGCGGTCATTGCCATGGCCATCATGCTGGGTGCTGTGCTGCTACTATCGCTCTGGCGCCTCAAAGCAGATTTAGGCAAGCAAAAAGTCAAACCCAAGTTCTATGAGATCTTTTCAAAATCCCGCGCCATCAACGTGCTCTCGGCCGCGCGGTTTTGTCTGTTTGCTTCTCGTGATGTGTGGTTTGTCGTGGCGCTGCCGGTCTTTCTTTATGATCAACACGGCTGGAGCCACTGGACCGTAGGTGGCCTATTGGCGGCCTGGATCATCGGCTATGGTGGCGTACAAACCCAAGCACCAAAACTCACAGCCCTGCTAAAAGGCGATGCGCGAACCATCACCGCTGGCTGGGCCGCCGCCCTGGCCGTTCTGGCCATTCTGCTTGCGCTACTTCCCTTGGCGCAGGTGGGCTGGCTGGTGGTGGGCCTGTTGGCGTTTGGCGTGCTGTTTGCCGTGAACTCCAGTTGGCACAGTTATCTGATCGTTCACTATGCCCGCGCTGACGGCGTCTCGATGGACGTCGGGTTTTACTATATGGCCAATGCCATGGGGCGCTTGGTCGGCACGCTGCTCTCCGGGTGGCTCTACATGGAATACGGCCTGAGTGCCTGCCTTTGGGTGGCGGCTGCCTTGGTGGCGGCAAGCTCTATGATGGCCCTTGCATTGCCTAAGCAGGCAGCGTGAGCGATGTGCACCATGCCGATTCACGGCGCGGGCGTGTCCTAGTGCCCAGCGCGTAGCGGGGCACCATCGACAAATAGCCGCTGCAGCTTCCACCACCCTTCCACCCGGAGTCGTAAGCCCTGATGGGTAAGCTCCGGGGCTATCCAGAGCGTCGCTCCTTGCAGCTGGTGGCATTCAAACGTTGAGGTCTCTTTGGGGGCAGATGTCTCGGCGATGGCGATGCGCGACGTGCCTCCGCAGCAGCCGTGACGGGGTGAAAACCGTACGGTGACCATGCCCCCTTGTTGCTTGATAAAAGCGGCGGCTTTTTCTTCTATTTCAATGATCGGGTCCATCGCTTCTTGAGCGCCCCTTACGTCGGTGGATAGGCAACATGCTCACCATCCTCTTTCACAAAGTGCGCCACCGGCCGGTCCAGCAGCGTCAACACCTGTTCGGAAGGTCGGCAGAGTTTTGCGCCTTTGGGTGTGATAACGATAGGGCGATTGATGAGGATTGGATGTGCCATCATGGCGTCGATAAGCTGATCATTGCTTAACGTCGGGTCATCCAATGTGAGTTCATCGTAAGGCGTGCCTTTGCGGCGCAGCAGCTCTCGCGGTGGTAGCTTCATCATCGCCAGCAGTTCTACCAAGCGCTCTCGGCTAGGCGGTGTTTCAAGGTAGAGGATCACTTCAGGGGACTCCCCTGATGCCTTGATCATGGCCAGGGTATTGCGCGATGTGCCGCAGTTAGGGTTGTGATAAATGATTACTGACATGGAGGAGCGTCACGCTGACTAGGAGTTTGATTGATAGCAGGGGATAAGCGGGTGGGGTCTTGCTCGGCTTTATACGCTTTGGCGGCGTTTGCCCACCACATCAATTGCACTAGCGTCCGACCAAAATAGCCTTCCCAGCGCTCTTGCTCTGCACGGAATTGTCCATCGTTATCGAGGGCTTTTGGATACCTGCTCGCCCAGGCGAGCAGGCGCGGGAGGCGTTGACGTTCTGGTTGAGCCGAGAAAAATCAAATAGTGCGCCATCAAGCAGACTCCTTAAGCATGAGTAGGGAAGTGCTGACGCGTGTTATTGGCAATGCGCACCAGGGCCAGCATCAGCGGTACCTCTACCAGTACACCCACCACCGTTGCTAGAGCAGCGCCCGATTGCAGGCCAAACAGCGCAATGGCGGCGGCCACGGCAAGCTCAAAAAAGTTGCTGGCACCAATCATCGCCCCGGGCGCAGCAATAGGGTGCGGTACGCGCCACGCTTTCGCCCAGCCATAGGCAATGAAGAAGATCAAAAACGTCTGCAGAATTAGCGGAATGGCGATAAGCACAATATGCAGCGGATTGTTCAGAATGACATCGCCCTGAAACGCGAAAAGCAGTACCAGGGTAATGATCAGCCCCATCGGCGTGATAGGTCCAATGCGCTTCATAAAGGCGTTGTCGTACCACTGGGCACCGCGCTTAGCGATAAGGGTTTTCCGCGTGAGGTAACCTGCCGCCAGGGGAATGACGATGTAGAGCACTACCGACAGCAGCACCGTATCCCAGGGTACCTGAATATTGGAAATACCCAGCAGAAAGACCACGATCGGCGCAAAGGCAAACAGCATGATCAGGTCGTTGAGGGCGACTTGTACCAGCGTGTAGGCCGCATCGCCACGGGTAAGGTAGCTCCAGACGAAAACCATCGCGGTGCAGGGCGCCGCACCCAGCAAAATGGCCCCCGCAAGGTACTGGCTGGCCAGCGCATCAGGGATCCAAGGTTTAAAAATCACCATAAAAAATAGCCATGCCAGGGCAAACATGGTGAAGGGTTTGATGAGCCAGTTCACCGTGGTGGTGATGGCCAGCCCTTTTGGCTGGCGGCGCACGCCAGCGATCGCGCTAAAGTCAATTTGCGCCATCATGGGAAAAATCATCGCCCATATCAGTACGGCGATCGGGATCGACACCTGCGCGTATTCAAAGCGTGAAAGAGCCTCGGGAATGGCGGGAGCCCACTGGCCTAGCGCAATACCGGCCACAATCGCAGCGGCGACCCAAAGCGACAGATAGCGTTCAAAAAGCCCCATATCAGCACTGCTGGGGGCTGCCTTCTCCTGATGTGACATGCTCGCTCCGTGATTATATGGCCCGCTGGTTAACGCGCTTGGAGAGCTCTTCGGCGCTCTCTTTACGCTCTGAGTATCGGTCGGTGAGCAGGTCGCTGCGCTCTCGTACCAGTAGAGTGAATTTTACGAGTTCTTCCATGACATCCACGATGCGATCATAAAACGGCGAGGGCTTCATGCGGTCGTTGTCATCGAACTCCATAAAGGCTTTTGGCACGGACGATTGGTTAGGGATCGTCACCATGCGCATCCAGCGGCCCAAAATGCGCAGCTGGTTCACCGTGTTAAAAGATTGTGAACCACCGCAGACCTGCATCACGGCCAGGGTTTTGCCTTGGGTAGGGCGTACGCCGCCCAAAGCCAGGGGTATCCAATCAATTTGTGCTTTCATAATGCCTGTCATCGCCCCGTGACGCTCTGGCGAGCACCACACCATCCCATCTGCCCACTGTGCTAGGGAGCGCAGCTCTTCCACCTTAGGGTGGCTGGCATCTTCGGCATCAGGAAGCGGCAGGCCACGCGGGTTAAAAATGTGTGTTTCAGCGCCCATCGCGTTCAGCAGGCGGGCGGCCTCTTCAACCGCCAAGCGACTAAATGAGCGCTCGCGTAGCGATCCGTACAGCAGCAGCACCTTTGGTGCAGGGCGCGAAGAGGGCGGTAACCCCAATGATTCGAGGCTAGGGGCTTGGAAGAGCTCAGGGTCGAGATTGGGTAAATCCGCAAGCAGGGCCATGGGGGCTCCTTGGTGAAAGCAGCAATAGATGGCTTTCATGATATATGTTTTTTCGTATATTTCTAGCCGCCTGCTTGAGCTGCAATATCTCCGTCATCATCTGGGCGTATGGTGGCGATGTAAAATTAAATAAGAGGTTGTTGAATTATGTCGAAGCGTCGCGTGCTCTTTCTCTGTAATGCCAATTCTGCGCGCTCTCTCATGGGAGAAGTGCTACTTCGCCATATGGCCGGTGATCGCTTCGAATCCTTCAGTGCAGGCTCTGAACCCGACGAGCCTCATGCGCTAACCCTTGAAGCCTTAAAAAAGCAGGGTCTTTCGACAGAGGGGCTGCACAGTAAGTCGCTGGATCAGTTCGAGAACGAAGCGTTCGACGTAGTGATCGTGCTGTGTGACAAAGCTCAGCAGGCGTGCCGCGATTGGCAAGGGAAAGCAGGCGAAATTTTATTCTGGGACATCCGTGACCCTCGTCTGATCAGTAAGTTGGACGCTTACGAGCAGGCGCTGTTCGAGATCCGCCGCCGTTTACAGCTGTGGCTACCGCTGCAAAAAAGCTGATCATTTCTATCTCGACAGGGTGCACCATGAAATTTATCAATAATTTAAGCGTCAAGGCGAGTTGGACGCTGGTACTCGTGACTTTTACTTGCCTTGTGCTTGCCATTGGTGGCTTAGGGCTTTTTGCCAACCAGTTTGGCCGCGATGCCTTTACATCGATGCATCAACGCGACATGGCTCAGGTGCGTGAGCTAAATAGCGCTTACACACAGCTGTTGCGTGCCAGGGTACAGATGAATCGGGCAGCTGAGCTGATTCGCACTCCCTCGTTTGATCGTCCAGAGCCGCTTCTGGAAGAGTCGGATCGGTTGCTGGCATCGGCGGCCACGCATTTTGAAGCTTTCCAAGCGAGCTTTCCGGAGGGGGAGCAGCCCGAGCTGGTCGGCCAGTTGGCGAGCAATTTTCAATCCCTGGTAAATAACAACCTTAGCCTGCAGATGATGATGCTAGAAGAGCGCGATGTGCGTGGCTTTCTCTCTGGCGAATCTCGGGTGGATGATAGCAGTCAGCAGTTCGTTAACACCGCGGAAGCGTTTTACGGCTATTCAGTGGCCCGTGGCGCTGGTTTGTCTGAGCGTTTCGAGAACGTTTCATCGCTGCTCTTCATGGGCGTGGTGGGTGTCGTCGTGCTGGCGCTGCTAGTCGTAGGCCTAGTCGTATGGGGCGTACGTCGGAACGTTTTGCGGCCGCTGCGGGTTATTACTCAACACTTTAAACGTATTGCTAAGGGCGATTTATCCTCTCCGGTAGAGGCGCACGCCAATAATGAAATTGGCCAGCTGTTTAGCGAGCTGGCGAATATGCAGCGTTCATTAACCACCACCGTGAATCATCTCAATAACAGCAGCCAGCAGGTGTATAGCGACAGCCAAGCCATGGCGACGCAAAGCCAGCAGTTGGCTGGACAAACCGATTCTCAGGTATCAGCGCTTCAGCAAATGGCTGCTAGCCTTGAGCAGCTCACCGCGACGGTGAATCAAAACGCAGAAAGCGCCGCGCATGTAAATCGCTCTACCACCGACGTGTCTCACAAAGCGCAGCAGGGCGATGAAGTGATCGCTCAGTTTATTGCCACCATGCAGTCTATCAACGAGCACTCCGAAGAAATTCAAAGCATTATCAAGGTGATCGAAAGCATTGCGTTCCAAACCAATATTTTGGCATTGAATGCCTCTGTAGAGGCGGCGCGGGCTGGCGAGCATGGACGCGGATTTGCTGTAGTGGCTAGTGAAGTTAGGGCGCTGGCAACGCGCAGTGCCGATGCTGCTCACGATGTTCGTGCACGTATTGAGGCCTCGAGTAAAAGCGTTGAGCAGGGTAGCGAACTTTCTCAACAGGCAGGCGAGCACACTCGGGCAATCATGCAAGCGGCGACTCAGGTAGAACACTTGATGGCGCAAATGGCCAAAGCCTCTGAAGAGCAGCGTCGCGGTATTGAAGAAGTGAACGTTGCTGTCACGCAAATCGACGCGACGACTCAAGATACGATGCGCTTGGTCAACCAAACGGCACAAAGCGCCGAGGGGTTAACCCAAGAGGCGCTGCAGATGCGTGAGTACGCGGGACAGTTCCGTATTATTGAGGAGGCCCCAGTACCTGACGTACATGATGACGAAGAGGCGGAGCAGCCTCTGGAGCAGTTGGATTGACAGGCAATGGCCAGCGCTGAATTGAGTAATCGCGATCATAAAGACGATATGCGCGCCTTGGCATAGTGGCTGCCAAGACGCGGATGGGCACTGTACTGTGTGATGCTGCGGTGAGTGTTTAATCCATGAGCTCAACGGCAACGGCGGTGGCTTCACCGCCGCCAATGCAAAGGCTGGCAATACCGCGTTTGCCGCCTTTCGTGCGCAGGGCATGAATTAGCGTGGCGATAATACGGGAGCCGGTGGAGCCAATGGGGTGACCTTGAGCGCAAGCACCGCCAAACACGTTCACCTTCTCATGGGGTAAGCCCAGGTCGTCCATGGCCATGAGGGTCACGACGGCGAAGGCTTCATTGATCTCAAACAGATCGACGTCGTTGACTCCCCAGCCAAGCTTTTTCATCAGCTTTTCAATCGCGCCTACAGGGGCAATGGTAAATTCGCTGGGATGACGTGAGTGGGTGGCGTGTCCAAGCATTTTTGCCAGCGGTTTAACACCATGGCGCTGTGCGGCTTCGTGGCTTGCTAAGATGAGCGCTGATGCACCATCGGAGATGGAGCTAGAGTTAGCTGCTGTGATGGTGCCATCTTTAGCAAATGCAGGACGCAGCTGGCGGATTTTATCCAGCTTGGCTTGGAAGGGCTGCTCATCGTGAGAAACAACGGTGTCGCCCTGGCGCGTGGTGACCGTGACAGGGGCCATTTCGGCATCTAAATCGCCATTGTTGGTGGCAGCCATCGCTCGTTCCAGGGAAGCAATGGCGAAGTCATCCAGCCGCTCGCGGGTATAGCCGCGCTCTGTAGCTACATCCTGCGCAAAGGCGCCCATCAGTTTGCCGGTTTCGGCATCTTCAAGGCCATCCAGGAACATATGATCTTTGAGCTCGCCGTGGCCCAGTCGATAGCCGCCGCGTGCCTTAGTGAGTACATGAGGCGCATTCGACATAGACTCCATGCCGCCTGCTAATAAAATCTCTCCGCTACCGGCCTTGATCAAATCATGCGCGAGCATGGTGGCTTTCATGCCTGACCCGCAGAGTTTATTGATGGTGGTGGCACCGTTGGCATCGGGAATGCCTGCTTGGCGCATCGCCTGGCGTGCGGGTCCCTGTTTAACGCCAGCAGGCAAAACGCAGCCCATGATGCCCTCTTC
This sequence comes from Halomonas sp. Ps84H-12, assembly GCF_024124725.1. Taxonomy (NCBI): domain Bacteria; kingdom Pseudomonadati; phylum Pseudomonadota; class Gammaproteobacteria; order Oceanospirillales; family Halomonadaceae; genus Halomonas; species Halomonas sp. Ps84H-12. Next base: position 79,264 of record NZ_JAMXSJ010000012.1, read on the forward strand.
AATAGCGGCAGCGTCGATACCTGCGCGTTCAATAGCGGCACGGATGGCAACTGCGGCAAGTTCGGGGGCGCTCATGCTGGAAAGGCTGCCCATCATACCGCCCATTGGGGTGCGGGCGGCGGATAAAAAGACGACGTCGGTAGCGCTACTCATTGTCTATCTCCTGATAGATTTTTTGTGATTATCTGGCTGAGCGATTAGCGATGCGTTGACCCATTCGCGGGGCTGTGGTCTTCTCCTAAGTAACCAAGCAAGCGCTAGTGTAAATGACATGAATGTAATGAATGCATCTCCTCGCCGCAAGGAATTGACGCGCTTAGCAGCTCAGCTATTCGTCCAAGAGGGCTTTGATCGCACCACGGTGCGCATGTTGGCCCAGGAAATGGGCATCAAGTCCGGCAGCCTGTTTCACCACTTCAAAGATAAGCAGGAAATTCTGGCAGCAGTGATTGAGGAGGGCACTCAGAACGCACTAGGCATCGCAAAAGCCGCGTTGCAATCTTGCCCCGGCAGTGCAGAAGCTCGGCTGCATGCCATGGCAAGGGCGCACCTGGAAACGCTGTTTGCAGATCGTAATGCTCACGTGGTGGCGCTGTTTGAATGGCGACGGTTAGACCCCGCTGCCAGCGCCCACCTTAGCCACCTACGCGATGCTTATGAGGCGATGTGGGTTGAGGTGATTGATGATGCTCTGGCGGCAGGGTTGATTCATGGCGACCGCTTCCTCGTTTCCCGCTTTATTTTAGGTGCGTTGAACTGGACCGTTCGTTGGTATGACCCCAACGGCCCGCGCACCCCAGACGACCTTGCTGATGAGCTTGTGGCAATGATCCTGTCGCGCTAATTCTTGGCGCTGTCTCTTCCCAATCGACCAACGTCTAACCTCATGGCCGCGCTTGTGGCTTGCGCTCTTGGGTAAATGCTTTTAGCGTTGGTCTATCGGTAGGTTTCCGTTAACGTAAACGCACAATAATGCCAGCGCTACGTTGAATCCTGCCTGCCCGAGTGCTCACGACCGACAACATAAGAGAGCCGCCATGACAGCAACATCCACGTCACTTCCCCCGTATTCGACTTTTCTTGAAAGCTTTTCGGTTGATAGCGTTATCGCCAAACTTGACGACCATCAGGATGGATATTTAAACGCCTTTGACGCCTGTTGTGGACGGCATGTGCGCCAAGGGCGTGGTGATGTATTGGCGCTAGTACATGAAGATACCCAGGGCCAAACCCATACGCTGACCTATTCCGAACTTGATCAGCAGAGCGGCCAATTGGCGGGCTGGTTCAAAAGTCAAGGGTTCGGTGAAGGCGACCGGATTGCCTGCATGTTGCCTCGTTCTGTTAATTTGCTGATCACCGTGCTGGCAACGTGGCGCATTGGGGCCGTCTACCAGCCGCTGTTTACTGCCTTTGGGCCGGACGCCGTGGATTACCGTCTTGGCCGTGCCGATACCAAGTTAGTCATTACCGATCATGCTAACCGATATAAATTTGATGGGTTAAGCCAGTGTCCGCCCGTTTTAGCCGTGGGCGGTGCAACCAGTGAGCATGCCAACGACCTCGATTGGCAAACCGCATTGACGTATACGTCAATGAGTGAGGCACCACCCCGGCTTTCGCCGGATAAGCCATTTCTGCAGATGTTTACTTCCGGCACGGTGGGTAAGCCCAAAGGGGTAGCGGTGCCTTTATCGGGTGTGACCGCATTTGCGCTATATATGGAGCTGGCGGTTGACCTCCGTGAAGATGACCGCTTCTGGAATATGGCGGACCCTGGCTGGGCCTACGGACTTTATTATGCGATTGCAGGGCCGCTGCTGTTGGGCGTTACCACGCATTTTTGTGAGGCCGGTTTTAGTGCAGAGGGGGCGCTGGCATTTATGAAGCGCCATCGCATCACCAATTTTGCAGCGGCACCTACGGCATACCGTTTGATGAAAGCGTCAGGCTTATTTGATGACGCCCATCAAACGTTAACGCTGAGAGCAGCCAGCTCTGCTGGGGAGCCGCTGAATACGGAGGTCGTTACCTGGGTAGAAAAATCGCTGGGTTGCCTGGTGATGGATCATTACGGCCAAACGGAAACCGGGATGACCTGTAATAACCACCACTCTCTTGAGCACCCCAAACATGTGGGTGCCATGGGCGTTCCTATGCCGGGCTACCGACTGGCCATTCTTGATGCGGAATATAACGAGCTGCCGCCCGGTGAGCCTGGTGTTTTGGCGGTGGATATCAAGAATTCACTCGCCCACTTTTTCCAAGGCTATACCTGGCAGGAGAAAGACCCCTTCGTTAACGATTACTATCTGACCGGCGATGTGGTGATTCGCAATGAAGATGGTTCGTTCCAGTTTGCAGGCCGCGACGATGACATCATCACTACTGCAGGTTATCGGGTGGGACCGACAGACGTTGAAAATAGTGTGATGACACATCCAGCGGTGGCGGAGTCCGCCGCGGTGGGGCAGCCGGACGAGATTCGCGGCGAAGTGATTAAATCTTACATCGTTTTGCGCGACGGCTTCGAACCCAGCGATGCCCTGGCGGAAGAGATTCGCCAGCAGGTGCGCGAACGGCTCTCTACCCACGCTTTCCCCAGGGTGATTGAGTTTGTCGATGAGCTACCTAAAACCCCCAGCGGCAAGATTCAGCGCTTTAAGCTGCGTGCCCAAGCGGCAGAGCAAGTGCGCGATAACTCATAATTCATAGGAAGAGTGCTATGCAGGTAAAGGATCGTACGTTTCTGATTACTGGCGCTGCCTCAGGTCTTGGTGCGGCCACGGCAGAACGGCTGGTAAACGCTGGTGCCAATGTAGTGCTGTGCGATATGAGTGATCGGGTGTTGAATCTAGCAGAACAGCTGGGTGCTCAGGCTAAAGCCTGTGTCGCTGATATCACCTCTGCCGCTGATATGCAGCAGGCGGTGAATACGGCGGTGGCGTTAGGTGGCGAAAGTGGGCTTTCTGGGGTGGTTCACTGTGCGGGTGTGGTGAGCGTCGCCAAGTTAGTGGATCGAGAAGGCAATCCTGCCGACCTTGACAGCTATGCACGCACGGTCAATATCAACTTAGTTGGCACTTTTAATGTGATGCGACTAGCGGCCGCTGCGATGGCTAAAAACCCGCCCGGTGATAGCGGTGAGCGTGGTGTGATTATCAACACAGCGTCTATTGCGGCGTTCGATGGGCAGGTGGGGCAGTGTGCCTACAGCGCCTCTAAGGCGGGGGTTGTGGGAATGAGCCTGCCAGCGGCGAGAGAGCTGTCCCGACATGCCATTCGCGTTATGGCTATTGCCCCTGGAGTGTTTGAGACGCCAATGATGAGCGAGATTCCTGATGAGGCCGCCCAAGCATTAGCTGCTGCAGTGCCTTTCCCCAAGCGTTTGGGGAAACCTGAAGAGTTTGCGCTGTTAGCAGAGCAAATCATTACCAACTCTATGCTTAATGGAGAGGTGATTCGTCTGGACGGTGGAATACGCATGCAGTAAGCCGCTTTAAGCATACCGCTCTTGGTCAGCCTGCTCATATTTTGAGCAGGCTTTTTTATATTTAAAACAGGCGCTTGTATTTGTGGAGACCAAAGTCGTAGTCGGTTTTTTAGCTTAATTCAAACGACTGCTTGACTGGATTGTGTGAGCGCGCTAGTTTTCAAACATGTGTTTGAAAGATGTTGGTGAAGCCCAGCCCTTTCGGCCCCCTGTTTAGGAGAAGTGACATGCCCAGCTATCAAGCCCCTCTGCGTGACATACGTTTCGTGATGGACGAAATGTTTGATTACCCAAGCCACTACGCCGCATTACCCAATGGTGAAGATGCTTCGCCAGATGTCGTGAGTGCTATTTTGGAAGAGGGTGGTCGCTTTGCTCGTGAGGTGCTGCTACCTCTCAATCAAAGTGGTGATGAGGAGGGTTGTTTGCTGGAAGGGGGCGAGGTGAAAGCTCCTAAAGGGTTTAAAGAAGCCTATCAGCAGTATGTTGAAGGCGGCTGGCCGAGCTTGGCGGCAGATCCTGAGCAAGGTGGCCAGGGCCTTCCGCACTCATTGGCGATGATGCTCTCTGAAATGATCTGCGCTACTAACTTAGCGTGGGGTATGTACCCAGGCTTGTCGCATGGTGCGGCGGACGCGCTGCGTCATCACGGTACCGACGAGCAGAAGGCGACATACCTCACCAAACTGGTAGAAGGTGTTTGGACTGGCACCATGTGCTTGACGGAGCCACACTGCGGTACTGACCTGGGTTTGATCAAAACCCGTGCAGTGCCCGCTGAAGATGGTGCTTATCGCATTACGGGTACCAAAATCTTTATCTCGGCCGGTGAACACAATCTCGCTGAGAACATCGTCCATCTCGTGCTGGCCAAACTTCCAGATGCTCCTGAAGGATCTAAAGGTATTTCGCTATTCGTTGTGCCTAAATTTTTGCCGGACGCTGCGGGTAACCCTGGCGAGCGCAATGGCGTCAGCTGTGGTTCGCTTGAGCACAAAATGGGTATCCATGGTAACGCTACCTGCGTCATGAACTTTGATGGCGCAACGGGCTATCTAGTTGGCGCGCCGAATAAGGGCCTGGCCTGCATGTTCACCATGATGAACGCGGCTCGCTTAGGCGTGGGTATCCAAGGCTTAGGGTTGATGGAGGCTAGCTTCCAAAACTCGCTAAGTTATGCCCGTGACCGCTTACAGATGCGTGGGCTGTCTGGCGTACAAGCGCCGGATAAAGTCGCTGACCCTATTATTGTGCACCCTGATGTACGCCGTATGCTGCTGACACAAAAAGCCTTTGCCGAAGGCGGCCGCATGCTGGTGCTGTATACCGCTCAAATGCTCGATATTGTTGAGCACGGCGCGCCGGGCGAGGAGAAAGAGCGAGCGGAGACGCTGCTCGGTCTATTAACACCCATCGTCAAAGCTTTCCTGACGGAAGTAGGCTTCGAGTGTACCAATGAAGGCGTGCAGATTTTTGGTGGTCACGGCTTTATTAAGGAGTGGGGCATGGAGCAACTGGTGCGCGATGCGCGCATCACACGCCTCTATGAGGGTACGACCGGTATTCAAGCGCTTGATCTGCTGGGGCGCAAAGTGCTGATGAGTCAAGGTGAGTCTCTGAAGGTATTCACCAAAGAGATTCACAAGTTCTGTAAAGCAGAAGCGGATAACTCCGCATTAAAAGAGTTTATTGAGCCGCTGGCTAAGCTGAATTCCGAGTGGGGCGAGCTCACCATGGGCATCGGTATGAAAGCGATGCAGGACCGTGAAGAAGTAGGGGCTGCCAGCGTCGATTACTTGATGTACTCAGGCTATGTGACAGTTGCTTACCTGTTCGCACGTGCTGCCAAGCAGGCGGCTGCCTCCCGGGACGGTGATGATGCCGCTTTCTATCAGGCAAAGTTGAATACAGCGCGGTTCTATTACCAGCGCTTGTTACCGCGTACCAAAGCGCACGCTGCAATGATCCAAGCGGGAGCGGGCAGCTTGATGGCCATCTCAAGCGAAGATTTTGGCTTGGGCTTTGAGATTTAAGTCTAGGCGTTTACCAGGCACTCTCTGGTCAGGGTACTGATCGGTGGTTTGCGGCAGACTTGCCTTTGGCATCGTCTGCCGCTTTTTTTTAAAAAAGCTCTTGCCAACCCGGCAGCGAATCCGTAAAGTACGCATCCGCTGCCGGGGACGCCCAGCGTTACCAGCGGTGAATGAGGTTGAAAAACCTCTGGTTTGTCAGGAGGTTAGAGCTTTATTTTTGTCATTTGGATCGCTCGCTTCACTCGCTGAAAACAGCGGTTGACAAACACCAGGAAGTGCGTAGAATACGCCTTCCTCGCTGAGGCAGCGCGGTTCAGGTCATCGAACCCGTCGCAGCGAACTTAAGAAAGTTGCTCTTTAACAATTTGATCAGGTAATTCATGTGGGCGCTTGCCGATGAGGGTGATAAATCACCAATTATCAAGGCAAGCGCACAAGAAAGATGTTCACATCTTTCGAATTCGTTTGAACCTTGAGCCAAGTTTGATCCGCTTTTGTTGCCTTCGGGCAGCGAGTAAGGATCGCATTGATCTTAAACTGAAGAGTTTGATCATGGCTCAGATTGAACGCTGGCGGCAGGCCTA